>JAFUGT010000163.1 GCA_017469275.1 Lachnospiraceae bacterium | reverse complement strand
GGTACTAATGCACCAAAATACGGTGCATAAGTACCGACGGTCGCAAAGGGTCTGTTTATGGAATCTGTATAATATGCACAATGAGATAGACTATACCCACGCATTTCGCAATCACCTAAAAATAATATTAAATGAAAAGGAGAATTATATGGAAGCAATCACAAACATTTTAGACCGGATCGACAGTGTAATGTATTACCCGATTCTTATAATCGTTATGTCAATAGCGGGAATATACTTTACAATTTTAACAAAGGGAGTGCAGATAAGAATGTTCCCTGAAAGCATAAGACTTTTGAAGGAACCACCCAAGGACGGTTCGGGGGTATCTTCGCTTCAGGCAATGCTTGTGTCAACTGCATCCCGTGTGGGTACAGGTAATATCGTAGGTGTGTCCACAGCAATATGTCTCGGAGGTCCGGGAGCATGTTTCTGGATGTGGCTTATGTGTATAATTGGCGCGTCATCAGCATTTATAGAAAGTACATTGGCGCAAGTATACAAAAGAAAGACAGACGAGGGTGAATGTTATGGCGGTCCAGCTTACTACATAGAGAGAGCACTACATGCTCCGATTCTGGCGGTGGTATTTTGTATTTTTCTTATTGCTACATATGCTGTTGGCTTCAACCTGTTATGCTCTTATAATCTCCAGTCAACATTTGCTGTATACTCTTTCTACAATGAAAAGACAACGCCGATTATTATCGGAGCATTACTTGCAGTGCTTACAGCGTACTGTCTTCTTGGTGGTGGAAAACGTATTGTAAAACTTACCAGTTTTATAGTCCCTGTTATGGGCGTGTCCTATGTGCTCATTTCGCTTATAGTTATTCTTTTCAATATTAAGCATATTCCTTCCATGTTCGTAATGATATTCAAGGATGCATTTGATTTCAAATCAATATTAGGCGGAATTGCGGGTTCCTGCATGGTATATGGAATCAAGAGAGGACTCTATTCCAATGAGGCAGGTGTAGGTTCGGCGCCAAATGCTTCCGCCTCCGCAAAGGTTACTCATCCGGCTAAACAGGGACTTGTCCAGTTCTTATCAGTATATATCGATACATTATTGTTGTGTACCGCAACGGCATTAATGTGTCTGTCAAGTGGAGTGGAGAGAAGTGAAGCGGTTTCAGGAGCACCTTACGTACAAAATGCCATCTCAACGGTGTTTGGGAAGGTTGGACCTATATTCATTACCTTGGCAATGGTGCTGTTTGCATTTACAACACTTCTGGGTAATCTTTTCTATGTGGATAATGCTCTTGCATTTCTCAATCATAAGAAAATGCCATCGGAAAGATTCTTAAAGATATTCCATATGGGATGTGCTGTGATAGTGTTCTTAGGTGCTATTATTCCTATGAATGCAGCCTGGGCTGCGGCTGACATAACTATGGGTGGAATGACACTTATCAATCTGCCATCTTGTATGATTCTCGGTAAGGTCGCAATCGATACTCTTAAGGATTATGAAAAGCAGAAAAAAGAGGGTAAAGATCCTGTATTTAATGCAAGAGATATTGGACTTAATGAGGCAGAACTGGATTTCTGGAAGTGATGGATTTCTAATAATATTTTCAATCTTAGAAGTGATATATTGTTTGACAGTTTAATAATTTTGAGCCTTGAAATCCTTAAGGAATAAGTTAATGAGTTGAAAAAGCTAAGTAATTGAACAATAAAAACAGGGAGAAATGCAGGATGCATATAACGATAATAGAAGATGATACAACATTAAACAATGGAATAGTTCTTGCGCTTAATAATGATGAGTATACATTTGAACAGATATACAGACTTGGTGACTTTGATAAGAATAAGTCCACAGACCTGATACTTCTTGATGTGAATCTGCCGGATGGAAACGGTTTTGATTTTTTGGAAAAATTACGTGAGACCTCTGATGTACCGGTCATCATGTTGACTGCAAATGATCTCGAGACCGATGAGGTCATGGGACTTGCTTTAGGAGCAGATGACTACATTACAAAGCCCTTCAGTCTTATGGTGTTGCGGGCAAGGATTGACAAGATATTGAAAAGGAATACTGCGTCAAAGGATAATAATTATCGTGATGATTATTATGTGTTTGATTTTGATAAAATGGTATTTTCGGTTAACGGTAATCCCGTAGAACTTAGCAAGACAGAACAGAAACTGTTAAGACTTCTTGTGGAGAATCAGGGTAATACGCTTACAAGGGATTTTCTGGTAGACCGGATATGGACGGATGGCGCAGAGTATGTGGATGAAAATGCACTCTCGGTTACAGTCAACCGACTAAGGAACAAGCTGGCTATAAAGGGAGTAGAACCGGCTATACATACTGTGTATGGACAGGGATATGTCTGGAAAAGGGACAGGTAGAATTGTTAGGAAAATGTAATAGATAAAGATTATTGAAGGGCAGATTATGTTTGAAAACAAGATGATAGATCGAATTGAAAAGATGCTTGACAGTGCGATGAACGGAGAGTTTAGGGAAAGTGATTATGATGAGTCAAAGCTTTCACGATTAGAGACAAAATGGAAGAAATATCTCACCACATCGCAGATGGCGAAGAATCAGTTAGATGCGACGAAGAAGAATTTAGAAAGCCTCATTTCTGATATTTCTCATCAGACAAAAACTCCTATGTCAAATCTTAAACTGTATTCGGAACTTTTGTCTGAAAGACTGGACAGCAGAGAAGACACTACAGATGATGACAGAAAACTAATTGTGGAATTAAGAAGCCAGACCGATAAACTGGATTTTCTGATTAATTCTTTAACGAAGATGTCAAGATTAGAGAGCAATATTATTGAGGTAAAGCCTGTAAATGCAGAGGTGGTATCTTTTGTTCAAGCTGTCGTGGATTCAATGAAGGTTCGGGCGGAAATTAAGAATATTACCCTTTTCTTTAACGGTGATTATTTATCTGTTGATAAGGACTTCGGAAAGTCAGCCTGTTTTGATCCTAAGTGGACAAGAGAAGCATTGTCAAATTTAATCGATAATGCAATCAAGTATTCACCTGACGGAAGTACAGTTACAGTTTCTATCATACCTTACGAGATGTATGTGGCTGTCTCTGTAAAGGATGAGGGGGTTGGAGTCAAAGAAGAAGAATACACTAGAATATTTGATCGCTTTTATCGCAGTGATATGGTTTCGGATAAGGAAGGTGTAGGTCTTGGGCTGTATCTGGCAAGGGAAATACTACAGAAGGAAAATGGATACATCAAGGTGAAGTCTGAGCATGGGAAAGGTTCTGAGTTTATCATGTATCTGTGGAGAGGATGAATAACTAACTCATGGAATTCATACATCATTATGATTCACCCCTTGGGGGCATAACAATGGCAAGTGACGGCGATGCATTGATTGGGTTATGGTTTGATGGACAGAAGTATTTTGCGGATGTTCTTGATAATGAATATGAAGATAGAATGCTTCCTGTATTTGAGGAGACGGACAGATGGCTTGATATATATTTTAGTGGGAAAGAACCTGACCATACGCCGCCAATCAGGATGAAAACAAGTGGGTTTCGAAAGGCGGTTTGGGAGATGTTATTAACAATTCCATACGGTGAGACCATGACATACGGAGACATAGCGAAAACGATTGCTGAAAAGAGAGGCATATCGACAATGTCTGCACAGGCAGTGGGCGGTGCAGTGGGGCACAATGCAATATCACTTATCATTCCCTGTCACAGAGTTATCGGAGCAGATGGAAGTCTTACCGGATACGCAGGTGGAATTGAAAGAAAACGGACATTGTTAAAGCTTGAGGGTGCTGATATATAGCATTTTGGGGTCGAAAATTGCTGCCACAATACCTATAACTTCTAACATAATCAGCTTGTCCTTTCGCAGTATTTCCCTCATAGGCAACACCCACTATTGTTGCAAGGGTTTCCGTACAAAGTAGTACGTTGAAAGGCAGAGCGCCACTATGTGGTAGTATTTGAATATATTATGCTACATGTTATTTGGCGTTCAATATATCTAGAAATTCTCGGGGTGTAACAACAAATGGCTCTTTTGGAAAGTGCCTGATGTTTCCGGTTACTAGATAAGTATTGTCACTACGCTTCTCAAGAACCACTTCATAGAAAGGAACATCTTTCATATCAGGAAGAGTGATGCCTGAAGGAGATGGGTCAACAAGTATGCCGTATTTTTCGATGGCAGACATTAAGTATTCGATTAAATCGCCTGAAAAACCAAATTTCTTTCGTGATAATACTTCACGATATTCTTTTGTAATAACGTTGCTATAGACGGGGATAATCTCGCCGCTTATCACTTTGCCTACCACCTGAACAGTGGCGGCATCATCTTTGTCGGACAGCAATGCTGAAACGAGCACATTAGTATCGATAACTGCGTAGCAGATCATGCCTCATCCTCCATTCGTGCGAGACTGATTTCCTTATTGATGTCATCCAGAGTCATATCAGATACACCGTTATTCTTGGCTTGCTGCCGTAAAGCCATAAATGCCTGCATTGCTCCTTCTCTGGTAATTTCGGATTCGGGAGAAGAGATTTCAAAAGGAATCCTGCGTTGTCTTACAACTGCTCTTGCAAACACATTGATTGCTGTAGAAGCATTCATGCCGAATTCATGGCATAATCCATCGAACTGTTTTTTAAGTACCTCATCCATGCGAACACTGAAGGTTGCCTGTGCCATAACCATACCTCCTTTTTTCTATAGTATATATGATAAGGTGTAAAAAGTCAATATTAAGAACGCATTGGGTGCGTATATAATTAATTTGTGTTTGGAAAGGCACAGTAACCCTTCATTATGTGTATGTAACATTGGTACACATAGACTTTAATTAAAATAATGTTAAAATTTGCGCAGAAGGTATATTGCATAAGTAGAATGGAGAAATATGGCAAATGTAGAATTGTTTGAAAATCAACCTATAAGAACAGCATGGGTTAAAAATGAAGAAGAGTGGTATTTTTCGGTTGTAGATGTTGTGAAGGTATTGACGGAACAGCCAGACTTAGATGGCGCAAGAAATTATTGGAAAGTCTTAAAGAAACCATGAATTCTTTCAAAACTGTTAGAATTCAGAAATATTCTCGCAAGAATTATATGTTATCATTAAGGGCAGTAGAAATACGGCTCTTTTATTATGAGCGGTGAACATTTATAACAATTATAATTCAGGAGGTCTACTATGATATTACAGGCAAAGGATTTGAGAAAGTATTACGGAGAAGGAGATACACAGGTTAAGGCGTTAGATGGTGTTGATCTGGAAGTGAAAAGGGGTGAGTTCGTGAGTATAGTGGGAACCAGCGGAAGTGGTAAGTCAACACTGCTTCATATGCTTGGAGGACTTGATACACCAACCTCGGGGACAGTCATAATAGATGATAAGGATATATCTAAACTAAAGGGAGATGCACTTTGTATTTTTCGAAGAAGAAAGATAGGATTTGTGTTCCAGAGCTTTAATCTTGTACCATCCATAAATGTATATGACAATATTGTTCTTCCCCTTGAACTTGACGGCGCAGATATTGACAAAGAATATATAGACAGTGTGATAACTACATTGGGACTATCGGAGAAGCTTGATACATCACCTGTTAAGCTTTCCGGCGGACAACAGCAGAGAGTAGCTATCGCAAGGGCGTTGGCGGCAAAACCTGCAATTCTTCTTGCTGACGAGCCAACAGGAAATCTTGATTCAAAGACAAGTCAGGATGTTTTAGGTCTGCTTAAGACTACCGGACAGAAGTTCACGCAGACTATTGTAATGATTACACATAATGAGGAGATAGCGCAGATGGCTGACAGGATTATCCGCATTGAAGACGGGAAAATTGTATGATTTGTTTTGATAATATGATGTCAAGGTCAAAAGGTAAAAATGTACTTGTGCGTAGACATTATATTATTGTTAATGAAAAATCGTAAATATATATTTTCGGAAATCTTGGAAATTTGAAAGGAAAATCATTATGTCAAACGTGAACAATAAAAAAGCAATCAGAAAGCTTTCACTAAGCGGAATCAAAACAAACATAAAAAAATACATAGTGCTTATTTTTGCTGTGGCACTTACATCTCTTATGTTTACGGCATTATTCACTATTGCGGGAAGTCTTATTAAGGAGACACAGCTTGCCACCATGCGTCAGGTAGGTGGAAGCTCCCATGCAGGATTTAAGTATATGACAAGTAAAGAATATGACATGATAAAGGATGACCCGAAGTTAAAGAGCATATTCTACAGAATTACTGTGGGAGATGCAGCTAACCTGGAACTTAATAAGCTCCATACTGAAGTGAATTACTTTGAACCCGAGGATGCAAGGGATACATTCTGTTATCCTGAGGTGGGACAGATGCCTGAAAAAGAAGATGAAATCGTCACAAGTGACCTTGTGCTTGAAAGGCTTGGAGTGCCAAAGGAGGTGGGAAGCAAGGTTCCCCTTACTATTAACATAGGTGATGATGAGATCACAAAGGATTTTGTGTTATCGGGATATTACAGGGGTGATATCATTTCCTCTGCACAGATGATACTTGTGTCCAAAGCATTTCAGGAAAAATATGCACCGGTAAAGACGACACCCTTAAATGAGCTTGCCTACAATGATTATGTGGGATGGATCATGGCGGATTTCAATTTTGATAACGCGTTTAACATAAAGGAAAAGGTTGATGCGCTTATTGAGCGTACAGGAATCAGGAAGGATATCGATGCCGGATATAACTGGGCTTATATGGGGGAAAATTTTGATATGGAAACGGCAGTGATTGTATGTGTACTGCTTTTCACTGTCTTCCTGTCGGGATATCTTATCATCTACAATATATTCTATATAAATGTTATATCGGACATAAGGGAATACGGGCTTTTGAAGACCATAGGAACCACCGGCAGACAGCTTAAGAGAATTGTCAGGAAAAGGGCGGGGATAATCTCGCTTATTGGAATTCCTTTGGGAATACTGCCCGGAATCGGTATAGGTATCTGGCTGCTGCCGATTATATCCGACCAGATTAATACGGTAAATGTTAACAAGGGACAGGCTCATCTGAATGTCTGGATTATCTTAGGTGCAGCAGCATTTTCGTACATCACAGTCATAATAAGTGCCAATAAGCCCTGTAAGAAGGCGGGAAGTGTTTCACCAATTGAGGCACTGCGCACCACTGAGAATGATGGAGAAAAAAATAATCATTCAAAGAAGTGGATTGTAATTCTTTCCTTATCTCTTTCCCTTGTAATTCTTAATTCCGTATTCAGCATTGTAAAGGGCTTTTCCATGGATAATTACATTGCTTCCCTGGCGGTGGCAGATTACAGTATACAGGAGGCAAGATTGGATAATCCGGGTGTTTATGATAAGGTGCTTGACGGAGTGACGGAAGATTTTCTGAATGCGCTTCAGACAAGAGACGGGGTTGAAGATATAGGAAATGTGTATATATATTATGGTTTTCACACATTTGACGATGCGGACTGGGAAAAGATATATGACAGGATATTGACAGATGAACGTGTAAAAAATCAAATGTCTGAACGGTATACAGGGGAAAATGGGATTCCAAATGCTGAAGAAATGATGGAGCAATATAATAAAGATAAATATCTTGATGGCGCAACATATGGTATCGGTAAAATGGTGTTGGATAAGCTTGATGTTATCAAGACGGTAGACGGAAGTAAGGAGATAGACTGGGAGAAATTTAACTCCGGTCAATATGTTCTGGTGAATTGCTGGAAAGATGAAGAGAGTGAGGGAATACCTTATTTTGAACCGGGAGAAAAGGTGAATATTCAAAGCTGTGATGAAAAGTATGTCAAGTACGATGAGATTGTTACAGAGGAAGGTGAGAAGATAGAAATTCCGGATTATTCCGATGCGCCATATAAGGAGTATGAGGTGTTAGCAGTTGTTGATATTCCTTATGCAATCGGTCTTCAGATGTTTGGAGAATTCCAGTGTGATTTTATCTTACCGGAGGAGGAGTTCCTTGAGTTCAACGGAGAAAGGCAGCCCATGAGAACACTTATAAATGTGGAGGATGACAAGGAGGAAGCCTTTGAGGCATGGGTAGATAATTACACCAATTCCGTAGATAAGAATCTGGATTATGTGTCGAAACAGAAGGTTGTGAAGGAGTATGATTCATTTAATAAAATGCTAGAACTTGTGGGTGTTGTGCTTTCCTTAGTACTTGGAATTATCGGACTGCTAAACTTTGCCAATACCATGATAACATCTATAATCGTGAGGGCAAGGGAGATGGCTGGCCTTGAGGCAGTAGGTATGACCGGAAAGCAGCAGAAGGCAAAGCTTATCCGGGAAGGGCTCATTTACTTCCTATGGACTTCGGTGGTTTCGGTAATTATTGCGGGAGTGTTAAATGCCACTGTTATAAGAATGGTACTTTCGGAATCGTGGATGTTTACCTGGAGCTTCACCATCCTTCCCGTAATCATGTGCCTGCCTATAATCTGCGTGCTTATTATAATTATTCCATGTATTGCTTATGAGAGAATGAGAAGAGTGAGTGTAGTGGAAAGGCTCAGGGTGGAGTGAGAGGATTATTGATTCGAATTGTTGGCATAATGATATAGCAATATATATATTTATAGAATGTTATATCAAATTATATAATAATCTTGATATTAAGCCGGTTGTCGATATATTCAGCTGTAATCCTTCCGCCCATGCGTTCCACAAGGGTACGGGCAATGGAAAGCCCGAGACCTGTGGAATTTCTGGCGGCTTCAACTGTATAAAATCTGTCAAAGAGCTGTTCCACTGATACGGTGGACAGCTCTTTTGCGGTATTGGAGAAGGTGATCTCTCCGTTATCGGACAGTGTTATGATAAGATCACCGTCACTGTATTTTAATGCATTATTAAGCAGATTGGAAAATACCCGGGAAAGGTTTTCTCCATTAAGATTTCTTATGATCTCATTTTCTGTAATATGAACCTCAGGGAGTATTCCCTTTTCGTGGAATGCACCGTAATACCCGATAATGCTGTTTTCAAGTATCTGATTGACAAGCACTTCCCCGGCTTTGTCATTATTGTCATCAGAGAAAACGACGGAGTATTGGAAAAGCTCTTCCGTGAGCAGCGTCATGCTATTGGTGCGTTCTTCGATTATGGAAAGATAACGGTTAAGAGCTTCCGGCTTATCCATAGACTTCATCATATCAAGGTATCCACAGATTGCGGTAAGGGGAGTGCGCAGATCATGAGAAATATTGATGATGGCATTTTTGAGCTCCTTATCGCCCTGATCATACCGTAAATGTTCCCTGCGGAGAATGGAAAGCTGGTGATTGATGCTGTCAGCAAGATTTCTCATATCCCTGTCACGGCTTGATATGTCAATGAGAGTATTGGTATCAGTTTCAAGCCTTTTGGCAAAGGAAGAAGATATCTCCCTTGCAGATTTTTTCATAAGGTAAATTTTGATACATAACATAATAATAGTCATACATAACAGACAGTAAAGCATGAAAACTCCTTTCCGCTAATTCAAATATAATTAGCTAAATATATTGTTACCTGATATCTTTTCTGTTAAAAAGATATATGCCGATTACAATCGAGGCGGTACTTTCCAATATAGAAAAAATAATTATTTTTATATACGGATACGTGGCAACCTTAGATTGATCAAATTCTATGTATTTATCATACATCAATTCAGTGTCATAGACCGCCTGGCCGTTTGGATCAGAAAAGATTATGAATTCATATATTTTACGTATATTCCCGCCATAATACAAAGCATTTTGAATTGGCTCGGTAATGCCCTTTTCCTCAATCTCATATTCATTGGGTAAACGGTATTCCGGTTGGCGAAGTTTATTATATGAAGCATTTCCTATAATAAGCAAGAATATAGATAATGATACTATTGCGATAAGTCCTGCAACCTTATATCTGATAAGTATTATTAAAAAAACTGACATGGCGGTTATCAAAAAAATAGTGAATATGCAGGCTATATAGCAGTTAAACAGTACCTTTGTCTTAAATTCAAATTCCCATTTTCTCAATAATCCTGCAAGAATTGTTGTAATCACATAAAGGTTAAAAACAGTAACATTTGCTAAAAAAATAACTATAATTTCAGTAAGATAATAAGTTTTTCTCGTGTGACCGTTGATTAGCTTGTTACGGATTGTTCCACAGGTGTAATCTTCACCTATAAATTGTGAAAAGACAACACCTGTAATTATGCATATATACGGAAGTGCCTCAAATAAGAAAGAATCTATGGAAGGAGTGTATCCGAAATCATTGAGAAGTGTGGCGTATATGCCATATAATACAACTGCTATACAATCTATCCAGTATGGTTTATATTTGATTAAACGATGAAATTCTGCATTTAATAATCTACTCATGTCTGTCACCTCCTACAAGGGAAATATAGAAGCTTTCAAGACTTTCATCATGCTCATCAATAGAAATAACCTCACAGTCTTCCTTGGCAAGTGTAAGGGAAAGTCTGGTTATATTAGGCTTTGCGTAAATGTCGGCGGTCCTGTCATCAATGATCTTGTATTCAAGCTCCATTTCATCAAGCACTCTTGAAAGAGTCCGTATGTTCGTTACGGTTATGCGCATACATTTACGGCATACCTCTTCAAGCTCCTGGGCACTCATTTCCCGGAGGATACGACCGTTGTCTATAAAGCCGTAATGGGTGGCAAGCTTAGATAGTTCATCAAGAATATGGCTGGAGATGAGTACGGTTATCTTATGTTCACGGTTAAGCTTTAATATCAGCTCACGGATTTCTATAATACCCTGTGGATCAAGACCGTTGATAGGCTCGTCAAGAATAAGAAAGTCGGGATTGCCGCAAAGGGCAATGGCTATTCCCAATCGCTGGCGCATGCCAAGTGAGAAATTCTTCGCTTTCTTCTTTCCCGTGTTTTCAAGCCCCACCAGCTTCAAAAGCTCCTGTAAGCCGTCAAAGCTTGGAAGTCCCAGGATGCGGTACTGCTGTTTCAGATTATCCTTTGCGGTCATGTCAAGATAGATGGATGGTGTTTCAACAACTGCACCCATTCTTCTGCGGGATCCTGCGATTGCCTTATCTGTGTTGCTGATGTCATAGAGTTCATAATCCCCGCTTGTGGGTGACTGTAGTCCGCATATAAGACGGATGAGAGTGGTCTTGCCGGCACCATTTCGCCCTACAAAACCGTAAATGGAGCCCTTAGGCACATGCATTGTCAGGTTGTCCAATGCCTTAAAGTTTTTGTAGTGTTTACTTAGATTAGTTGTTTTCAGAACATAGTCCATAGTTTTTTTCCTTTCTGTTTCTGTATTGCATTATTCATACAGCTTCAAGCTTCTTTTGGTATTGCGGCAGAGACATTGAACATTAAAAAGGTATATGTATAATACCCATGCAGTCTTTGTAAAGCATATAGAAGTCTTTGCTGTGTGCAAAATGCTTTGTCAGATAACAGTATAGAATATGGAGGTCAAGAAACCGGTCAAGAGAAGGTCAAGATTTTGTCAAGATTTGCGCTTCTCTGAAGCGGTTACAGTATGTTGTCAATGTTTATGATTCTCTGATTATTCCCTTATGTGCTAACAGTAAGTTGTCAGGTTATCAGACGGAAACCGATACCGTATACTGATTCGATATAATCCCTGCCGCCTGCCTCACCCAGCTTATGACGGATATTGCTGATATGCTGCTTCAAAGACCTCTCGGTGCAGTCGGGTGTGTCATAGGATATTTTTTCAAGTATGGTAGTCTTTCCGATGGGAGAGTCGGCATTGAACATAAGTAATTTGAGGATGGCGCACTCTGTTCTTGTTAATCTGATTTCGGTATCATTTATTATTGCAGTAAGCCTGTCGATATAGAGAGTGATGCCTCTCGCTTCGATGATGTTGGTACGGTCGTCATTTTTACGGCGGAGCTGTACCGCTATTC
>JAFUGT010000162.1 GCA_017469275.1 Lachnospiraceae bacterium | reverse complement strand
GGATATAATATATGTGGGACTTACGTCAGGACTATCCGGTACATATCAGTCGTCTAACATAGCGAAGAATATGCTGCTTGAAGAATATCCGGATAGAAAGATTTTGATTGTGGAATCATTTTGCGCTTCGGCAGGACTTGGATACTGCCTTAATCTTGCGGGACAGAAGATGGAGGAAGGTTATTCTATTGAGGAGCTTTTTGATTGGATAGTTGCCAATCAACAAAAAGTTCAGCACTGGTTTACAGTTGATGATCTATTCTATTTACAAAAGGGCGGAAGACTTACATTGGCAGAGGCAATGGTTGGAAGTGCATTAAAGATCAAACCGATTCTTAGTGTAGATGAAGAAGGAAAACTCTATGCCGCCACTAAGGTTCGTGGCAACAAGAAGAGCGAAGAATACATGATAAACAAGATAAATGAAGAGTTATCGGAGAATGATCATACGGTATTCATAGCTCACGGCGACTGCGAAGACAGGGCTTTGGCTTTGAAGGAGAAGATAGAGGCACAGACCAAAGCAGAGAATATAAGAATTACCAAGATAGGACCGGTAATCGGAACCCATACGGGTCCCGGAATGTTGGCAGTATTATATGTCAAGGATTGATATATATTTCGGAATGGAGTAAGTGAAACTTACAAATGGGATAAAAAGACGTCAGATATTTTCATAGTGTATGATAGAGCGTATAACGATAAAAAGCAGGGATTGGAAGATTCCTGCTTTTTATCGTTATACGAACACATTCATTATTTTATGAATATAATACTACAAAAAGTCATGGAGTTTTTTATGAAAAAACGAAAACTTATTAAACGTCTGCTTGCCTGCTCATTTGCTTTTGCAATGGTTCTTTCGACTGTTACGGGATGTGGTAAGAAGGAAGGCGGACTCACACATGTTACTCTTAACGAGGTTGCACATTCCATATTCTATGCACCTCAGTATGTGGCAATTGAAAAGGGATATTTTGCAGAGGAAGGTATTGATTTGGAACTGGTGACGGGTTTTGGTGCAGATAAAACTATGTCTGCTCTTGTTGCCGGAGAAGCGGATATCGGATTTATGGGTGCTGAATCTTCAGTATATCTCTATAGTGAAGGCGCATCAAATTATGCAGTGAATTTTGCACAGCTCACTCAAAGAGCAGGTAACTTCCTTGTGGCAAGAAAGCCTATAGAAAACTTTACATGGGATATGTTAAAGGATAAGGATGTACTTGGAGGAAGAAAAGGCGGTATGCCTGAGATGGTATTTGAGTATATTCTTAAAAAGAATGACCTAAATCCAGAGACAGATGTTAAGATAAATCAGAGTATTGATTTTGGAAGTACGGCGGCAGCATTTTCAGGCGGTCAGGGTGAATATACCGTAGAGTTTGAGCCGGCTGCAACAGCACTTGAAACCGCCGGAGAGGGATATGTTGTGGCTTCCTTAGGTGTTGATTCAGGATATGTTCCGTATACATCTTATTGTACCACTAAGAATTATATGTCTGAAAACAAAGATACCATAACCAAATTCACAAAGGCACTTCAAAAGGGTATGGAATATGTCAACACTCATACTCCAAAGGAAATTGCAGAAGTTATTGCCCCTCAGTTCGAGGAAACTGATGTTGAGACTATAGAAAAGATTGTTACAAGATACTATGAGCAGGATACATGGAAGGATAATCTTGTGTTTGAGGAGAGCAGCTTTGACCTCTTGCAAAATATATTGATCGATGCAGGAGAACTTGGTAATCGTGTTCCTTATGATAAACTTGTGGATACAAGTTTTGCAGAGGAGGCAGTGAAAGCGGTTAAGGGAAATAAATGATATTAAGTGTTATTATTGTAAAATAAGTAATATATAAATATATGCCGAAGTTGTAACAAATATGACAACTTCGGCATATTCTATAATATACGAAAAAGGAATAAGGAGATCGCTTGTGGAAGCAAATTGTGATGTTAATCAGTTTGACGAAGAAGTCAAGGCTGATGTGCAGCCTGAACTTGCAGCAGAGAGTTGTAGAAAATGCGATAATGCAAGACCAAATGATATGCGCCCCGGAATGAGACCTTGTGTCGACAGGCCCTGCGACGGAGGATCCGGAATGAGACCCGATATGCGTCCGGGAAGCGGAAGACCTAATATGAGACCATGTGGAGACAGACCATGTGACATGCGTCCTAATAGGAGACCGGGATATGGAAGACCTAATATGAGACCTGATATGCGTCCGGGAAGTGGAAGACCT
This sequence comes from Lachnospiraceae bacterium, assembly GCA_017469275.1. GTDB lineage: Bacteria > Bacillota > Clostridia > Lachnospirales > Lachnospiraceae > CAG-590. The sequence goes on along the minus strand of JAFUGT010000162.1, from coordinate 8,627 downwards.
AACATGAGACCTTGTGTTGACAGACCTTGTGGCATGAGACCAAATGGAGGATTACCGGACGGATGGAGACCTTCAGACGGAATGCGTTCTAACAGTGTGATGGAGGATTCTGATCTTCATTCAGAGTGGAATTGCGGCAATCGTGTGATAAAAGATTCTGTTGGCAGGAGTATGATGGTTGGCTGTGAAGGCCAGACAATGTCAGGTTGTCATATGAACGATCCGATGGAGAGATTGGGAGATGCATTTCCTCCGGTTATGGCGTATGTTCCATGGCAACAATGGGGAGATTTATATGATCCTGAATGTGGACTGAAACAGGGAACCATATTCAAAGATTTAAATTATATATTCTGTGGAACGAGGTGCTGATATGGAGAATATGTGTAAAGAGGATTTGATGAATTTGATACAGAGCACCAATTTCACTGTTATAGAACTGGGACTCTATCTTGATACGCATCCTGAATGTCCTTGCGGACTTGCGGCTTATGAAGATTACAGCGAATTGCTTAAGAAAGCTGTAAAGATTTATGAACGCAAATATGAACCGCTATCTATATACGGTGTAGAAAATGATGGCAGTTGGGACTGGGTACAGTCACCATGGCCCTGGCAGAAAGGATGTGACTGTTAATGTGGACTTATATTAAAATGCTGGAGTTTCCGGTCAATATCAAAACAACAAATGCAACCCTTGCGACAGCCATTGTGAGTCAATTGGGTGGCCCTGATGGAGAAAAAGGTGCTTCCATGAGATACCTTTCCCAGAGGTACGCCATGCCGGATAAGAGAGTGGCAGGAGTACTGACAGATATAGGTACTGAAGAACTCGGTCATGAGGAAATGGTGGCAACGATCATTACACAGCTTACAAAGAATTTAACCATGGATGAAATTGAGAAATCTGGTTTCTATCAGTATTATGTGGATCACACTACGGGCGTTTATCCTGTGAGCGCGGCGGGTGTGCCCTTTAGTGCAGCAACAATTCAGTCAACGGGCGATCCGATTGCCGATCTTCATGAAGATCTTGCGGCAGAGCAGAAAGCGCGGCTTACCTATGACAATATCCTTCGTATGTGTAAGGACGAACCGGATGTATATGAGGCAATCAAATTCTTAAGAGCAAGAGAGATGGTACACTACCAGAGATTTGGCGAAAGTCTTCGTATGATTCAGGATAATCTTGATTCTAAGAATTTCTATGCATTTAATCCATCATTTGATAAAGGCGCAACCTGTCTTTGATTATTATGAGTGATAATTGGTGTGGCTTCAATTTGAAAACAGGGTAAAATTCATAAAGAGGCTAAAAAAATAGCAGTATTGATTTTCGTTACGGGTATCTGTTAAGGCGTCAGCTTTTTTGGATACCCGTTTGTTATATTTTCAAACCGACAATAAGATTACTATATCTTTAAGTCATATTATCTTGAAGTTTATTACAAATTTTGATATACTTTAACACATCAGATTGTGAAATATAATTAGATACAGCAATCAATTTTTTGAATATACATAAGATGATATAGAATCATTTACACTAACAGATACTGGGAGGAAATGCCGACATGAGTAATAATGGATTGATGATGCAATATTTTGAATGGTACTTACCGGAGGATCACAGCCTTTGGAAGCAGGCTGTGGAGGATGCTTCGAAGTTAAAGACATTAGGGGTAAGTGCTCTTTGGATGCCTCCGGCGTACAAAGGTGCCGGTGGTGATAAGGATGTGGGATACGGAGTGTATGACCTCTATGATCTCGGCGAGTTCAATCAGAAGGGAAGCGTCCCTACTAAGTATGGTACGAAGAAAGAATATATAGATATGGTTCGTGCAATTCAGAAAAAAGGTGTGGATATATACGCCGATATTGTGTTGAATCATAAGATTGGAGCAGATGAAACAGAGCTTATACAGGCTGAGGAATTTAATGCATACAGCCGCAATCAGATGGTAGGTGATGAGAAGACTATCTGTGGATGGACAAAGTTCAATTTCCCCGGAAGAAAGGGAAAGTATTCTGATTTCACATGGAATTGGACACATTTTGACGGGATTGATTGGGATCAGGATGAGACAAAAAATGCCATATATCGTTTTGCCGGCAAGAGTTGGGAAGATGCTGTGGATGACGAGAACGGTAATTACGATTATTTGATGGGGGCTGATATCGATTTTGAGAACCCGGAAGTGCGGGATGAGTTATATCGTTGGGGTAAATGGTACCTGCAGATGACAGGGGTTAATGGTCTGAGATTAGATGCTGTCAAACATATAGGTTTCTATTTTTATAAAGATTGGCTGCCGGTTATGAGAGAGACGGTGGGTAAAGATCTGTTTGCTGTCGGTGAGTACTGGCATTGGGATGTTAATCATTTAGACAGATATCTTGCAAATGTCAATTACGAGATGTCGTTGTTTGATGTTCCGTTACATTTTCATTTCCATGACGCATCTAAGGCTCATGGCGATTATAATATGTCGACAATATTGAATGATACTTTGGTATCGAGACATCCGTTACAGGCTGTTACCTTTGTGGATAATCATGATACACAACCGGGACAGGCGCTAGAGTCATGGGTTGAGGATTGGTTTAAGCCTCATGCATATGCGATAACACTTTTGAGACAGGAGGGTTATCCGTGTGTATTCTATGGTGATTATTATGGAATCCCGCATAACGATATAGCACCTAAGAAGACTATGCTCAACAAGATGATGAAAATCAGAAAACGTCTGGCTTACGGTGCCCAGCATGATTATTTTGATGATTACAATGTCATTGGTTGGACTAGAGAAGGCGATGAGGAGCATAAGGGTTCAGGGATAGCAGTAATAATGTCCGACAGCACCGGTGGAAGTAAGCATATGTATGTGGGACATAAGTTTGCAGGCAAATTCTTCAAAGATGTTCTTGGCAATGCCAAATATAACATTAAGATCGGCGACGATGGGTGCGGAGATTTCTACGTTAACAGAGAGACTGTTTCCGTATGGATTTGCGAGGATGTGAAACTGTAACTACAGTCATAGGTTTACAAATGTTTGTTAAGTTGTCGAAATTATGAATAATGGAGCAGCCGGCAAATATAATAATCAATATATCATAGTGCTACATTTGAACTTAGTATTACATAAACGGAGAATAGGTATGGGAAAAGATATTAGGACCGAAGCAGTTAAGGAAATGTTCAAAGCAATTCTTACATTGAAGAATGAAGAGGAATGTTTTGCATTTTTTGAAGATGTCTGCACAGTAAATGAGCTTCTTACGTTAGCGCAGCGTTATGAAGTGGCAAAAATGCTGACAGAAGGACATACATATCTTGAGGTGGCAGAAGAGACCGGAGCATCAACAGCTACAATCTCAAGAGTTAACAGATCGCTTAATTACGGTGGCGGTAAAGGCTATGAGATAGTGTTTGGCAGATTGAAAGGAGACAAAGAGGATAAGGGGTAATCATTTAATTGATCTTCATACCCCTTATAGCCTTTTCATGTTGTCGTGCCATTTCCCTGGCTGACTTTTCCTTGCGCTTGGCATTTTCTTTTGCTTCTTTGAGCTTTTCTTTGCTGATTTCATCATCCTTTACGGAATCAATGAGGCGCTCAATTAATTGTTTTTTGGCATAAATGTCATAACTTAACATAGCGATCATGGCGAAGGTTTTGAGGTATTCAGAATCCTCGGGAAATTCATGGTCAGCTATGTCACATACGTCATTAATATTGTCTTTTAATCGTACCTTGTATTTCTGTTCTATATCGTATATATCAGAATAAATCTCAGACATGGAAATCTCGCTACTACCTAGAAAATGGTTCTCGGTCATTGGCTCTAACAACGTCTGAATATCGCTTATGGAAAGGAAACTTTTCATATAGTATATATATATCAGCAAAATAATGTGATCTTTGGAATACTTCTTGCGATCGGAGGGTGGAAGAAGGTTGTTCTTTGAATAGTTGTTGATCATGGTTTTGGTAAGAATCTTATCGTCATCATATCTTTTGGTGTCGGATAGTTCCTTATCCATGAAGGTCGTTACCTGATCCATATATAATTCTATTGACGGAATGTCCTCAGGTGCGATTATGTCCGTCTCGATCCATTTATCAATCTTTTTTTTGATCATATCAAATGTAAATGTTTTCATATATTTTCCTCACTTGGTCATACGTTGTTAATGTTATAGGATTATACTGCCTACTGTGTTGATATTAAGCAGTTATGATAGTTATATTATCATATTATATAGTTTTAAAAACTATATTGCAAGTATTGAAAACTATGTTTTGACAGAAATGTCTATTGAAGAATAAAAAGTATTTGCAGGTAATAATTTCTTGCCATGAGAATGAAAATCATATATACTTAAGGGAACAAATGTACGAAAGGAAGAAGAATGAAGGGTTTAAATGATAAGCAGGCAGAAGCAGTAATGCAAACTGAAGGACCGGTTCTGTTATTAGCCGGCGCGGGAAGCGGTAAGACAAGAGTTTTGACACATAGGGTTGCGTATCTTATAGAAGAGAAGGGTGTAGATCCGTATAATATATTAGCTATTACATTTACTAATAAGGCAGCGGGAGAGATGAGAGACAGGGTAGATTTAATTGTGTCCCATGGGGCAGGAAGAGTATGGGTTTCTACATTTCATGCACTCTGTGTCAGGATATTAAGAAGATATATTGATAAATTAGGATATGAGAACAGCTTCACAATATATGACAGTGATGATCAGAAAGCGGCGGTAAAGGCATGTCTTAAGAAGCTCAACATTGATCCGAAGCAGTATTCTGAGAAGATGGTAATATCTGAGATTTCCAAAGCAAAGGAGCAGTTTATAGCTCCCTATGAATATGACAGGGAAGCCAGCGGTAATTACAGAAAAATGCAGATTGCAAGAGTCTATACGGAATATCAGAAACGTTTGAAACAAAGTAATGCTTTAGACTTTGATGATCTGCTTTATAAGACGGTGGAGTTATTTCAATTCAATCCTGGAATATTGGACAGTTATCAGGAAAGATTCAAGTATATCATGATAGATGAGTATCAGGATACCAATCATATTCAGTTTTTGCTTGTTAAATTATTGGCCTCCAAATATCGTAATCTTTGTGTTGTTGGTGATGATGATCAGTCCATATATAAGTTCAGAGGTGCGAATATATACAATATACTCAACTTTGAGAAAGAGTACCCTGAAGCTAAAGTTATTAAACTGGAACAGAATTATCGTTCCACCGGTAATATTTTAAAGGCTGCTAATGGTGTGATTTCCAACAATGAAGGCAGGAAGGAAAAAGCTCTTTGGACTGAGGAAAGTGACGGAGATAAGGTGACATTTAGTCTGTATGATACGGAATACTTAGAAGCAGATGGTGTGGTCTCGGAGATAGTAAGGAGACATCGTGAGGGACGACCATATCATCATTTTGCCATATTATATCGGACAAATGCACAGTCACGAATATTCGAGGAGAAGCTGCTCCTTAAGAATGTTCCCTATAAGATAATAGGCGGACAGAACTTCTATGGAAGAAAAGAAATCAAAGACATTATAAGTTACCTTAAAGTCATTGATAACGGACAGGATGAATTGGCTGTGAGACGTATCGTTAACGTTCCGAAACGGGGGATTGGAGATGCCAGTATTCTTAAGGTTATGGCATATGCGGATACATACGATATGAGTCTTATTGATGCTCTTTATGCTGCATCGGATATTCCGGGGCTTAACAGGGCTGCTTCAAAGATAGAAGCATTTACCTCCCTGATATCGGAATTCAAGGATTATGTGGAGGAAGGAGTATCATTGGAAGAGCTCTATGACAGCATTTTGGAACGAACAGGATATATGGACGAGCTGATTGCCGAGGGAACTGATGAGGCGTCTGTGAGAATAGAGAATCTTAACGAGCTTAAGAATAAGATTGTAACGTATGAAAGCGAGGCAGAAACACCAACTTTATCAGGTTTGCTGGAAGAGATTGCTTTGGTGGCAGAGGTTGACAGCGTATCGGAGAATGAGGATGTGGTATTGCTTATGACATTGCATAGTGCTAAGGGATTGGAATTTCCATGTGTATTTTTGGGAGGCATGGAAGACAGACTGTTCCCGAGCAATATGGCACTCAATTCAGATGACAGTGATGCGGTTGAGGAAGAAAGGCGTCTTTGTTATGTGGGTATAACGAGGGCAAGAGAAAATCTGCATCTTTCTGCGTCAAGACAGCGAATGATGAACGGAAGTACCAATTATAACCCTGTATCGCGTTTCGTGAAGGAGATTCCCGGTGATGTTATTACCATAAATGGCGAGGGCGCTTATGCTATTAAAAAACAGGAAAAGAATCTCTTTGAGTCTGATAACGATTTCAGGAGTGTTAATAACACTTTTTCTCAAAGAAAGCCATATTCTTATTACGGAAGTAATACTAACCGCAATTCAGGGAAAAGTTACGGTTATAGCAAATCAACAGCTAAGATGCCCCTTTTCGGTAAGGAATTCAAAGTTACTGCCGCTGACATAGATTATGGTGTGGGTGATAGGGTATCCCATGTGAAATTCGGTGAAGGGACTGTGATAGAGCTTAATAAAGGAGATAAGGATTACGAGGTCAAAGTACAATTTGACAAACCGGAATACGGAATTAAGCGTATGTTCGCATCCTTTGCCAAACTGAAAAAAATATGATTTACACAAAAATTACATTTTTTTCACATTTATTATAGTAAATGAGGATAAAATGTGATATACTACTTGCTATGAATTAGTTTATATTCAATGACAAGAAAGGAAGGTATTTTATAATGAAGAATTTTGACGATTTAATCAATGCAGCTAAGATCCAGGAGCTTATTAAGCGTGAAGATCCTAAGGAGAAAGCAACCAGAAATATTGTTTGGGTACTTGCTATAATCGGTGCTATTACTGCCATAGCAGGAATTGCATATGCGGTTTATCGTTATCTTACACCGGATTATCTCGATGATTTCGATGATGATTTTGATGATGATTTTGATGATGATTTTTTCGATGATGATGACGACATTAAGTCATCTGCAAAGATCAAAGAAGTTCCAGAGGTTTAATATCTGAAATATAATAACGAACAGATGAGGAACCGTTTTGGAGTCGATGGATTTCTGACCGGTTCCCTTTTGTTGCTTTTGAGGTTACAATACATCCATCAGTGATATAGTTGTTTTAGAAGATATTTTATTGATGGGATGATTACCGGGAGATACGTAGATGCTTTCAATAATTTTGCCTACATATAATGAACAAGACAATATAGAAAGAGCGTATAAGGCTATCCGAGATGTACTGATACCGGAAGAAATAGATTTCGAGTTGGTCTATGTCAACGACGGTTCTAAGGATAGGAGCTGTGAGAAGATATATGAATTGACGAAGATTGTCACTGATGCCAAAATCAGGGGAGTTTCTTTTTCCAGGAATTTTGGTAAGGAGGCGGCAATTCTGGCAGGGCTTGCCAATGCTACGGGGGATGTATGTGCAGTTATGGACTGTGATCTCCAACATCCGGAAGGTACTCTGGTAGAGATGTATCGTTTGTGGGAACAGGGCTTTGAGGTGATTGAAGGTGTGAAACGTTCCAGAGGTAAAGAAAATTTGTTATATCGAGGCTTTGCCAAGCTCTTTTATAAACTTATAAGCAGGGCGGCAGGAGTTGATATGGCAAGAGCCTCTGACTTCAAGATGTTAGATCGTAAAGTGGTCGATGAATATATTAAACTGCCGGAAAGAAATATTTTTTTCAGGGCACTGTCTTCGTGGATGGGATATAAGAGTATTACTGTGGAGTTTGATGTGAGAGACAGGGCGTCAGGTGCATCAAAATGGTCTATGGATTCTCTTGTAAAGTATGCAGTGGGTAGTATATCAGCATTTAGCACTGCACCTATGCAGCTTATAACATTGTCAGGTGTGTTTTTCTTCTTTTTCTCTTTGGTTATGGGGATACAATCTCTGGTAAAATGGTTTTCCGGCGATGCGTTAGAAGGATTTACTACAGTAATACTGCTGATTCTTATAATTGGCAGTCTTATAATGGTCAGTCTTGGTATTATCGGTTATTATCTGGCTAGGATTTATGAAGAGATTAAAGCACGTCCGAGATATATTGTTGACGAGATTATCAGTAGTGATGATTGAAGATAGTAAGAAAGATAATACAAAATCAAAAAAATTGAAAAAAATTAAAATTTTTGTTGACAAGTGGACCGCATTTTGTTATAGTAGTTTTTGCGTCAGCGATGACACCGTGAAAGCGGGGTGTGGCTCAGCTTGGCTAGAGCGCTTGATTTGGGATCAAGAGGTCGCAGGTTCGAATCCTGTCACCCCGATCTTATATCTCACACAACAATTTCACAAGCTATAATGTGCGGGTGTAGTTCAATGGTAGAACACTAGCCTTCCAAGCTAGATACGTGGGTTCGATTCCCATCACCCGCTTTTGTTACGCAATTAGGCGTAGCGTGTGTTCGTAGCTCAGCTGGATAGAGCAACGGCCTTCTAAGCCGTGGGTCGGGGGTTCGAATCCCTTCAGGCACGCTGTGGTGGGTATAGCGCAGTTGGTTAG
>JAFUGT010000161.1 GCA_017469275.1 Lachnospiraceae bacterium | reverse complement strand
TTTGTGCATATTATGCAGTTCCAACACAGACACGTTCTCACTCCGTTGCTCACGTAGCGGTACTAATGCACCAAAATACGGTGCATAAGTACCGACGGTCGCAAAGGGTCTGTTTATGGAATCTGTATAATATGCACAACAGGATATCCATCATTTGAGCGTTTCGCAAACGCCTATCATATACTCTTAGGTAATTGCGAAAAGCATATTCAAGGCAATCAACTGTATTGATGTGTTTCGCAATTACCTATCAGGCACTCTTAAGCGGCATTTCCTGTGATTCTGGAACTTCTGCTTATGATATAAGAGTTTAACAGAAGAATTATAAATGCAGTAGCAAGCATTACAAGCGCAATGGAAGTGGCGCTGACATAATCATACTCCTGTAACTGGGACAATATCATAAGAGGAACGATTTCTGTCTCATAGGGCTTATTCCCGGCAATAAAGACCACACTTCCATATTCGCCTAAACCTCTGGCAAAAGAAAGGGCAAAACCCGAGAAAAGCGCCGGTGCAATCTCCGGAAGAATTATACTTACGAATATTCTTCCTCTCCCTGCTCCCAACATATCTGCCGCTTCTTCATAACTCTTATCCATTTTTTCCAAGACCGGTTCGACACTTCTCACAACAAAGGGAATGCCTATAAATATTAGCGCTACGGTTATTCCCACTTTTGTATAAGCGATATCTATTCCAAAAAGATCATGAAATATCTTCCCTATCCAGCCATTATCCGTAGTAAGATGAGTAAGAGCAATTCCTGCGACAGCCGTTGGCAAGGCAAAGGGTAATTCAATTATTCCATTCATTATCTTTTTGCCGGGAAATTCATATCTCACTAATACCCATGCAATTATAACCCCCATAACGGCATCTATTAAAGCCGCAATCAACGCTGTAAGAAAACTCACGCCATAGCTTGCTAAAACTCTCGGTCTGGTCACAGTCTCAATAAAATCTGCAGGTGATATTCCCGCGGTAAATACAACAAGAGCGCATAGCGGGATGATTACTATTATTCCAAGATATGCAAGGGTCACTCCTAAGGAGAGTCCAAAGCCGGGAATTATTCTTTTTCCTGATCTTCTTTTCATCAAACTACCTCTTTTTCTTCATAACCGTAAATTAGCGAAACTCCGTGTATGGTTCCACAGAGTTTCGCAATCATTGACAAACTGTTAATTCTCATATATCTGGTCAAATAATGCCCCATCATTAAAATGCTTTTCTAAGGCTTCAGGCCATCCTCCAAAATGCTCGATATCAGTCATCTCAATATTGGTTATTATCCATTTGCCATCCTCCGGAACTTCCGTAATAACATTATCAGACGTATCCATGGCAAATTCCGCTGTTATATTCTCAGCGGAAGGACGATAATAATTCTCTGCCTCAACACGCTGCGCTTCTTCTGAATACAGATATGACAGATATTCTGTGGCAACCTCCCTGGTTCCTCTCTCATCTACTATCTCATCCACAACTGCGACGGTAGGTTGGCACAATATAGAGACTGACGGAACAACAATCTCGTATTCTCCCGGTGATTCCTTCATCGAAAGGAAAGCTTCATTTTCCCACGCAATCAGCACATCGCCCTGCTTATTCTCTGTAAATGTGGTAGTCGAACCTCTCGCTCCTGAATCGAGTACCAATACATTCTTATATAATTTCGTGATATTCTCTATAATCTGATCTTCGCTCATCCCTTGCTTTTCAAAGAAATACCATGCCGCAAGATAATTCCATCTTGCGCCACCGGAAGTCTTAGGGCTTGGTGTTATAACACCTATACCATCCTTGGTAAGATCATCCCAATCCTTGATATTCTTAGGATTATCCTTTCTGACAAGGAATACTATAGTGGAAGTATACGGGGAACTGGCATGTTCAAACTCAGAAGTATAACCCGGTTCAATGAGCCCTGCATCTGCCACAACATCCACATCACCTTCTAACGCCAATGTTACCACATCCGCCTCTAAGCCATTGGCAACCTCTAATGCCTGCTTACTTGAACCACCGTGAGACTGGGTTATCTCCACATCCTGACCGGTCTCCTCCTTCCAATGAGCCTTAAAAACCTCATTATAATTTGCATATAATTCTCTAGTGGGATCATAGGATACATTTGTCATCTCAATAACATAACCATCCGCCGGGCCTTCCGAATTCTCGCCTCCACATCCGGTAACCATACCCACAACTAACGTTGACATTGCAGCTATCCCTATCAATCTTCTAATTTTCTTTCTCATTTCTTCTTCCTTTCATTCTTTTATATTTTTAATCACAACATTTCCACATTAACATCTTTGAGCAACACATTCTTCCTCACCACCGTATCTTCTCCGGTAAGCACATATATACGATATATCAGCACATACATCTCATCTCCCGCCTTCACCGGTCTTCTCTCCAGGGACCTGTTGGTGGTAAGCGTTACTCCGTTGACATCTAAGGAAATCTCAAGGCAATTCCCACGGAACTGAATGTTCTTAACCGTCCCTTTTTCTGCCGCAGCAATGAGTTTCTGGAATCTCGTATTATCACCCTTAAATGCTTCAACAAATTCAGGCCTTATGACCACTTGAGATTTATCATTGATATCTTCAAAACCCTTAAACCCTTCAAACTTATCAAGTACAATTGAGGAACCGATGAACTGCGCAACAAAAGGTGTAGCCGGCTTTTTATATATCTCTAAGGGTTTACCCATCTGTTCAAGTCTGCCCTCATTTATTATCAATATATCATCAGCCACCTCAACGGCTTCGTCCTGATCATGGGTAACAAATATACTTGTTATCCCCACCCGGCTTATCATATCCTTAAGCCAGTTTCTAAGTTCCTTGCGCACTTTTGCGTCAATTGCCGCAAAGGGTTCATCCAGCAACAGCAGTTTGGGTTTAAGTGCCAGCGCTCTGGCAAAAGCAACCCTCTGACGCTGCCCACCTGATAACTGTGCAGGATATCTTTTTTCAAAACCTGTAAGCCCCACAAGTTCTATAAGCTCTGTCACCGTCTCTTTTATCTCTTTTGACGGCACCTTCTTAACCTTTAATCCATATGCAATATTGTCATATACATTCATATATCGAAACAACGCATAATTCTGAAAGACAAAGCCAATCTCCCTTTCCTTACCGGGTACATCATTGACGACCTTTCCGTCAATCATAATGTCTCCTTCATCCTGCCACTCTAATCCGGCAATCATTCTGAGAATAGTGGTCTTCCCGCTGCCACTTGGACCTAAAAGTGCAACCAGTTTTCCCTGCTCAATTCCAAAACTTACATTATCACAAGCCTTAAAATCGCCAAAGGATTTGCTGATATTTTTCATCTCAACATACATTTTTCTCTCTCCACTAATTTTCACAGTTTATCCTTGATAAGATCAATTATCATTTCACAGGCCTTGTCCACATCTATGCTTTCAGTGTCAATTACAAGTGCCGGAGCATCCGGAATTTCGTATTCACTTGATACCCCTGTGAAATTCGGGATCTCCCCATTCCTAGCCTTTTTATAGAGACCTTTTACATCTCTTCTCTCACATTCCTCCAAAGAGGTGCTTATATATATTTCATAGAAATTATCATTACCGATAATAGCTTTGGCATTTTCTCTGTCAGCCGCATACGGGGATATAAATGATGTAAGCACGATAAGTCCCGCATCGTTCATCAATTTTGACACCTCTGCTATACGCCTGATATTCTCTATCCTGTCCTTCTCCTTAAATCCTAAGTTCTTATTAAGACCTTTTCTAATATTGTCTCCATCTAAAGACATTGTATATTTATTCATCGAAAACAACCGCTTTTCGACTGCATTGGCAATAGTCGATTTGCCAGAGCCGGAAAGACCTGTAAACCAAAGGGTAAATGGCTGCTGTCCCATCTGTGCGCTTCTGCTTTCCCTGGTTATGTCCATATCATAAGCAATAATATTGTCATCTCTTCTAAGTTTGTGCCTTACGATTCCACAAGCCGAAGTCATATTGGTCACTCTGTCAACCAGTATAAATGAGCCCAATTCCTTATTAGTTTTGAACTTGTCAAATACTATTGGTGCACCGGTCGAAATCTCACATCTGGCAATCTCATTCTTGAATATACCTTCAGCGGGAATATGCTCTCCGGAATTGACATCAATCTTATACTTTATCTTCATCACTGTTGCAGGAACAATCTTAGTACCCAATTTGAGATAATAATTCTTTCCTTCAATAAGCTTATCATCATCCATCCAAAGTAAAGAGACATCAAAGAGACTCCCCACCGCAAGGGACACATCCTTGTATAATACACAACCCCTTGATACATCCACCTCTCTATCAAGACATATAGTGACCGCCTGTCCCCTAGATGCTTTATCTACCTCTTTATCTCCTGCAAGAAGAGAAGCAATTTTGGCATTTTCTCCACTTGGCAGGACACCGATCTCGTCACCCACACTGATTTTGCCCGACTCGATCTGTCCCTGAAAACCACGGAACGTCCTGTCAGGTCTGCACACTCTCTGTACCGGCATATAAAAACCACTGTTCTCATCTATCTTTTCCGTCACATCAACATTTTCCAGATAAGAAAGCAAGGTTTCTCCCTTAAACCATGACATATTAGTGGAGCTGTCAGTCAACATATCCCCTTCCGTTGCCGAAACAGGAATAATATACATACTCTGAAAATCAAACTCCAACGCAAGTTTTTTGATCTGTAGTTCTATCTCTTCAAATCTTCTTTTATCATATTCTATAATATCCATCTTATTGACAGCAAAGACTATATGCCTTATACCCATAAGAGCACATATCCTTGTATGTCTCTTGGTTTGAATAAGAACTCCTTTAGTGGCATCCACAAGTATGACCGCCAGATCCGCAAAGGACGCACCCACTGCCATGTTTCTGGTGTATTCTTCATGTCCGGGAGTATCCGCAACTATGAAACTTCTTTTATCTGTTGTAAAGAAACGATACGCCACATCTATTGTAATTCCCTGCTCACGCTCCGACATAAGACCATCTAACAGAAGGGAATAATCTATCATTCCGTTCCTGCTGCCTACACGACTGTCTAACAAAAGGGCTTTTTCCTGGTCGGCAAATATAAGTTTTGCATCATATAACATATGCCCGATCAGCGTAGATTTTCCGTCATCAACACTTCCACAGGTAATGAATTTTAGCATTGAATTCATCTAAAAATACCCCTCTCTCTTTCGTCTCTCCATGCTTCCCGCCTCCTCGTGATCTATAACCCTGCTGGTTCGCTCAGACGAAACTGCCGAAAGCGTCTCCTCTATAATGGCAGGCAAGGTATCGGCATTTGATTCGATTCCACCTGTAAGCGGGTAACATCCAAGGGTTCTGAATCTAACCATCTTATTCTCAATTTTTTCTCCGGGAAGCAGACGCATCCTGTCATCATCCACCATGATTATATTTCCATCCCTGAAAACAACAGGGCGTTCCTTGGCAAAATAGAGAGGTACAATCTCAATATTCTCCCTCTCAATATACTGCCATATATCCTTCTCAGTCCAATTAGACAAAGGAAATACACGCATACTCTCTCCTTTATGTATGCGCGTGTTATATAACTTCCATACCTCCGGACGCTGGTTCTTAGGATCCCATCCATGGTCGCTGTTACGAAATGAAAAAATTCTCTCTTTCGCCCTCGACTTCTCCTCATCTCTTCTGCCGCCACCAAATGCTGCCGTAAATCCATACTTGTCAAGAGCCTGACGCAACGCCTGCGTCTTCATGATATCCGTATATGCCGAACCGTGATCAAAGGGATTGATTCCCTGCTTCACTCCCTCTTCATTGGTATATACTATCATATCAAGTCCATATTCCCTGGCTACTTTATCACGAAATGATATCATTTCCTTAAACTTCCATGTAGTATCGATATGCATGAAAGGAAACGGTGGTTTCTCAGGATAAAAGGCTTTAAGTGCCAAATGAAGCATTACAGAGCTGTCTTTTCCTATGGAATAAAGCATTACAGGTTTTTCACACTCTGCCGCCACTTCACGCATTATATATATGGATTCCGCTTCTAATATGTCTAGATGATCCATTACTTTTTCTCCTCTATATTATATTTTTTATTAATCTCACATCAGTCGGATGCCGATACCTTAGCGCTCATTCTTCGCTGACGGTATCAGGCTCCTCTATATACCATACTTTATATCTTCAAATAACATCCGGTATTAAAAAGCTTTCCCTTTACCAATATCAATATATCGTAACGGTCAGGCTTAACATTCTTAATTGACAGCACACAGTGGTACTTCTGTGCCTCATGTTTTTCCTCTGCCTGCCAGGTATCTGTATAGTCATGCATGTAATTATGATTTTCACCCTTTAGTATGAGTGCATCTATGGTGTGATCCTTTGTGAAAAAATAGAGATATCCCTCTTCAAGAAAAGGGCGCTTGAAATTAAGTCCATCCACTTTCTCCAGTTCTTCAACCGAATCGAAACTCATAAGCGCATTCATATCCAATCCGTTAAATGTATCCGTAAGAGGTACCATTTCATCTGCTTCGCCACACTCAAAGCAGGCACCTTTGATTGCGCCTAACGGCTTACAGTAATCATCGCTTCTCCAGTCAAACTGATATGCGGAAAAGAAATCTTCCTTTATATACCATCTGTTAAGAAGTTTCTCTGTATCATAATCATATTCTTCAAGTTTTCCACGATATCCTTCTATCTCTCTCCAAGCGCAGCCTGCCATGTTGAACAGATGATTAGAGGCTGCGTCATATCTGGCATTAGATCTGACAATAGACATATCCACCTTAAGGTTCTTGACCTGACGTATCGTCATTTCCTTCTCATCAACTGCGTATATATTAATATAAGAATGTTTGTCCTCCTCATGTCCATCAACAGGTCTTCTGTTAAGACGATGATTGTCATACACAAGATAGAATCTAATACCGTTATTATTACCACGGAAATCCTTAATCTCATAGGCAGCATGTGCCTGATAGTTGTATTTCACATCACCTACCGGCTTTAATAACTTATCCTCAATGTCAGTGCCCTTCCACATCTCCGGTATGGAGAAAAACCATAACAGTTCTCCCGTGGACCATCTTATCTTGGCAAATGTATGGATATTTCTCATACATATAAGCATCGTATCCTCTTCTTCATTATATTCAAGGGAATTACCATGTACCCAATCCACCATATCAGCAAATCGGGTTCCGAAAACATCCTTAAGATATACCGTCCTTACAGTCTTTCCTGTATTGCGGTCAATCTCAACTATGATATCCTCCATGTGACCTTCTTTGATAATTCCTCCATAGGCTTCCATGGAATTACTGAATGTTACAAGATTGCCGTTAGGCATCATCTGTACAAAATGATGAATACCCTTTTTTAAATGATAGGTCTTATATATACGCCCCATAAAATCCATCTCATAAAAAAGAGCAGAATGAGGATTGGCAAAGGATGGAGCATTGACCTTTCTCACAGGCCATAAGAACCTTCCCGGTTCAAAGGGATACACTCCATAATAAGCCGTCTTCATATCTGCCAAATGGTTAACATGGAATAATGAACCGTTAGAATTGATCACAAAGGGATCCATATTCCCACCGGTTACAAATATGCGCTGATAGGCACTCTGCATCTTAAGCTCGGACTTTACCACCATATTATCTTCTTCATCGTTAATATTATTAAGAGTTATATAGACCGATCTGGTCATAAGATAATTGCCATCCTTGTCATACAAGGAAAGGACGATTTCATTTTTTCCATTCTCAAGACCTGTGATGGAGATACGATGATAATCCTTAGGTGAAATATCATCCGTATATATAGAATTACCCTTGCCGCTCATAACTCGAAGTTCCACCCTTACCGGATCCGGATGATAGAAAAGTAAAACTGCTGATTTGGGAGCAAAACGAAAAGGATTGATCAAAACACCAATCCGATAAAATGTATATTTGCCACTGTACAGATACTCCTCCACAACCTTATCTCTGCATAGAGATATAAAGGAGTAATCAAGTCTTTGTCTTATATTGGTATCGTATACTTTACCTCTGTATTTCTCCTTGTATTCGTTAACTCTTGCCTCAAAAACACTGTTATGTATAAATGAAACTCCCAGCTGGAAATTGCTCAATCTGTACTTTAAACCATCAAAATTCATAATCATATATACCTTTTCTTAAGAATACATTGTTAATGAATAAAAACCACTAATCAGAGTTCATTAACATATAAAACATCTATCTTTTAACGAATAGTATCAGCATTTTGTGAAACAAAAGTGAAATAATACAAGATATTGAAAATAATCGTTCACTTATCATTCACGTTACGTATACTTACAGTAAATTCCACTCCATCATCTACATTATTGACATTATAGTACCCGTTATGCTTTTCTACAATCTCACGCACTATGGATAATCCAAGACCATATCCCTTTTTACTTCTCCCTCTTACTTTATCTACCTTGCTAAAAGGCTCCCATATGGAGGGCATATCTTCTTCAGGAATTGAACTTCCCGAATTAAAAACACTGATCTCATAAAAACCTGCCTGTTGTTTACCTGTAACCCTGATAAGTGGGGGATTTCCCGTAACATAAGTTACCGCATTTCTTATAAGATTATATACTGCTCTCTCCATCATGACATAATCGGCAAATATAACATCATCTTCTTCATATTCCTCCTCAAAAACTATCTGTACATTCGAATCATTATCTCCTAAGATAGTATTCTTTATATCATTTTCCTGATGAAAACGTTTATCTATGTCCTCAAACAATACCTTCGCTTTAAACTTATCTCTTAAAGGTTCACCATAGTCCTGTTCTAACTTTGAAAATTCCAGCATTTCCTTCACAAGACTGTCGACCCTTGCACTTTCATCGGAGATTATCTCACAATACCCAATCGCCTTATCCGGATTCTTCGATATAATCGCCTTCATACGGTCTGCATATCCCATAATGACCGCAACGGGAGACTTAATCTCATGAGAGAGATTTCTGACAAGTTTCTTTCGATTTTCTATATCATTTTGTAACTGCTCCACATTTGCTTCAAGATGATCGGACATTCGGTTAATGGCATTAGCAAGCTGGCCTAATTCATCTTCTGACTTCACAGCAACTTTATTATCAAATTCCAGATTGGCAATATGTTCCGTTGTTTTGGTCAGCTGTTCTATCGGCGTAACAAAAAAATAACTCCAGTTCCGGACTATGATCAATCCTATTATTAGAATCACACATCCGGAAACAAGTTCAAAAAGAATTGCCGAATGCATTGTATTTCGGAGACTTCTGTAAGATCTTGAAATAAAAATATATCTGTCATTACCAATCCGCCTTAATACTAGGATTCTTATCTGATTGCCGGGACCTTCCTCCCTGTCACTGCTTGTGGAAACAACTTCTCCTTCATCCAACTCCTCTTTATTTGAATAGAATAGTTTTCCTGATAATGTGTCATTTCCTATATTTTCTCTATTCTTATGCCATGTCGTGAAAAGAATCATACCATCGCTGTCGACAATCGTGATTCTTGTATTCATGTCCTCTTCCAACTGATCTATATATTCCTGAAACTCCTCTTCATCCTGCATATCCTGCTTTTCAATTTGAATAATAATCCTGTTAAGCTGTCTCTGGCTGAACTTGACCGAAAATGGAATCATAAAAAGGTATGTCAGAAGGATGTTCATAACAATAAAACCTAATATCATTCCTGCACCGATAAATGTAAATTTCTTTTTGATCGACATCTTCATATATTCATTACCTTCTTTTATAATCACTTAGATTCTTTAATATCTAATTCAAAGCAGTACCCGGTTCCTCTGACTGTTCGTATATAATTCCCCGCACCATCTATCTTTGCCCTCAGCATTTTGATATGGGTATCTATGGTTCTGATATCTCCCTCGTAATCATAACCCCAGACCCTGTCGAGTATTGTTTCTCTCGAAAGAACTATATTCTCATTATGTACCAATAGTTCTAACAACTGATATTCTTTATTATTAAGAATGACCTCGTTATCATTAACGAACACCTTATGCCCCAATGGATCTACTTTAAGAATGCCTCTTTCTATCGTATTAATATCCTCTGCATTTGTTAGTTTTAACAGATTTTTGATTCTCTCCAATAGTATGTCATAATGAAATGGTTTATTGACATAATCATTAGCGCCACCTCTTAGCGCATTAAGTTCACTTCCTGAATCACCAAGGGCTGTAAGCATCAAAACCGGAATATCGGATTTTTCCCTTATCTCCTTTAGAACCTGCATTCCATCGGCTCCGGGCATCATAATATCAAGAACTGCAAGAGAAATATCCTGATGTTCCCATAAAACATCTATCGCAGTGTCTCCGTCTCCCACAGCATATACTATATACCCTTCTTCTTCCAATACATCTTTAACAAGATCCCGCAAAAGATCATCATCATCCGCTAATAAAATACTTACCGCCATATGTACTACCTCACTGCATTCTATTATATTAAAGCTACTTCCGGTTATAATTTTCCAAATCCGGTACCATTAGTCTCCTGCCAAACTCTATACGGAACCTATGTTACAAAACCAGTGTGAAATTATCAAGAAATTTGAATGTAAATTGAATGTAAATTTTCACTTTACAGTATAACCACAGTGGATTATAATTATAGTATAAAATATTCTCAAGGAGGTAAATCGCTTATGAATGAACAAGAATTAAAAGACCAGGTTATCAAAGAATTTGTTAATATACAACGTTTGAAGAATGCCAAAGATAAAGATGCAGAGATAGAATATCAGGAAAAGGTTCTTAAAACCCGCATGCAGGCATTGGGAATTCCAACAGAAGACTTGGAAATAAAATAATATCACATTTAACAACAGGGTGCAGGACAATTCCTGCACCCTGTTTATATATATGCCTGTAATCAAAGATTAGATAACTCTTACCTTGACAACACCGTCAATAGCCTTGATATCTGCCTGATCACTCTCTGTAACCTGCGACTCAACATCAAGAATTGTGTAAGCCCAGTCACCTTTTGATTTACTAACCATGTTAGCGATATTGATTCCGTCTTTAGAAAATACTCCTGTGAATTTTGTGAGCATATCCGGTATATTCTTGTGACATACACATACTCTGGCAACAGTCTCACATTTACCGGCATCACATGCAGGATAATTAACTGAATTCTTGATATTACCATTCTCGATATAATCAGCTATCTGCTGCACTGCCATAATAGCACAGTTATCTTCTGATTCATCGGTTGATGCTCCCAAATGAGGAAGTGTAATTACATTATCAACTCCGGCAATTGCAGGGTTAGGGAAATCTGTTACATACTTCTTAACTTTACCTGAAGCAAGAGCTTCCTTCATATCTTCATCATTAACCAGGACATCTCTTGCAAAGTTAAGGATTCTTACACCATCCTTCATCATGCCGAACGCTTCCTTATTAAGCATTCCCTTAGTACTGTCTAATGCAGGCACATGAATAGTGATGTAATCACACTCTCTGTAAATGTCCTCAATATGCTCTATATGCTTGATATGGCGTGACAGTGACCATGCTGCGTCGATTGATACAAAAGGATCATATCCATATACCTGCATACCAAGACGGAAAGCAATATTTGCGACCTTAGCACCGATTGCACCAAGACCTATAACACCTAACTTCTTGCCTGCTATCTCATTACCGGCATACTCTTTCTTCTGTTTCTCTACCTTCTTGGCGATATCCGGATCAGATGCATTTTCCTTAACCCAGTTATATCCACCCATCAGATCACGTGAAGCAAGCATAAGTCCTGCTACAACAAGCTCTTTAACACCATTGGCATTAGCGCCCGGTGTGTTGAAAACAACTATACCCTTCTCAGCGCATTTATCAAGAGGTATATTGTTGACACCTGCCCCTGCTCTGGCTACTGCCACAAGGCTCTCAGGAAGCTCTAACTCATGCATCGAAGCAGAACGGACAAGAACTGCCTCGGCACTGTCTAAACTGTCAACGATTTCATAGTTATCAGAAAACAAATCCAGACCGCATTTTGCGATAGGATTTAAACAATTTACTTTAGTCATTTTTCTTTCTCCTTAAAATAATTACTAATTATTTGCCTCACAAACTAATTATTTGCCTCAAGTGGTTCGCTGCTTCCAATCACACTTCGCCTTCTGCTCGTGTTCTCGGGCAGCTATCACATGGGCAAATTCTAAGTTTCTTCGGTCGCTTTGCTCCCTCACAAACTAATTATTTGCCTCAAATTCTTTCATGAACTCTACGAGTTTCTCAACACCTTCGATAGGCATTGCATTGTAGATAGATGCACGCATACCGCCAACAGTTCTGTGTCCTTTGAGGTTCACAAATCCAGCTGCTGTTGCTTCCTTAACGAACTTAGCGTCTAATTCTTCATTACCTGTTACAAAAGGAACATTCATAAGAGATCGGTCTTCCTTAACAACTGTACCTTTGAAAAGTTTTGACGAGTCAAGGAAATCATAGAGGATAGCAGCCTTCTTCTCATTGTGGATCTTCATTGCCTCTAATCCACCCATCTCTTTAACCCACTTAAATACCTTACCGCAGATATAGATACCATAGCATGGTGGTGTATTGTAAAGAGAATTTGCATCTGCCTGAGTCTTATACTTAAGCATTGTAGGAGTACCCTCCATAACATCATCACGAATAAGGTCCTCACGGATAATTACTACTACCACACCTGCAGGTCCCACATTCTTCTGAACACCGAAGTAAATGAGACCATAATCTTCAACATTGACCGGCTGTGAAAGAATATCAGATGACATATCTGCTACAAGAATCTTACCCTTTGTGTTAGGGAGTTTCTTAAATGTGGTTCCATAAATTGTGTTGTTATGGCAGATATATACATAATCAGCATCATCATCAATATCAAGATCCGAGCAGTCAGGAATATATGAGAAAGTCTTGTCTGCTGATGAAGCAACAGCTTTAACCTTTCCATACTTGTCAGCCTCTTCATAGGCTTTCTTAGCCCACTGACCTGTAATGATGTAGTCAGCCACACCATTTTTCATAAGGTTCATAGGAATAGCTGCGAATTGCTGTGAAGCACCACCCTGTAAGAACAATACTTTGTAGTTATCAGGAATATTCATAAGATCACGAAGATCTTTCTCGGCTGTCTGGATGATTTCCTCAAATGCCTTTGAACGATGGCTCATCTCCATAACGCTCATACCGGTTCCATTATAGTTGAGCATTTCATCTGCCGCCTGTTTTAATACCACCTCCGGTAAAATTGATGGTCCTGCTGAAAAATTATACACTCTTTCCATTTATATTTATCCTCCTGAAAAATATATTCATTTTTTACATAAACTCTATTAAATATGTCCTCTCTCATACGGAAGGCGTCGGCAAAGCCGACGGATTAGAAATTACTTCTTTTCGAGATCCTCCTCTGAGAAACATGTAGATATAGGCTGTCCGGCTGCAACCATCGGCCATACCTTATCATCTTTTTCAATCTGTGCATCAATAACACATGGTTTTCCTGATTTAAGAGCCTTCTTAAATGCCTTTTCAAACTCCTCAAGTGTGGTTGCCTTAAATGCAAGAGCACCCATACCTTCTGATATCTTAACAAAGTCTACCGAATCATCAAGCACTGTATTGGAGTATCTCTCACCGTAGAACAATGTCTGCCACTGTCTTACCATACCGAGAACATGATTATTGATAACGACCTGTATAATAGGTATATTGTATCTTGTGGCAGTAGCAATCTCATTCATGTTCATACGGAAACATCCGTCACCTGCGATATTGATAACTACCTTATCAGGTCTTCCCACCTTAGCACCAATCGAAGCACCAAGTCCGTATCCCATTGTTCCAAGTCCGCCTGATGTCAGAAGCTGTCTTGGCTCTTTGTAGCTGTACATCTGCGCAGCCCACATCTGATGCTGTCCTACATCCGTTGTGATTATCGCATCACCCTTGGTAATATCGTATATCTTGGCAATTGCCGTAGGTCCTGTAAGAACATCTGTAGGATATGTAGATGGATATTTCTTCTTAAGTTCATCAATTTCTGCAAGCCATTCCTTATTATCCTTCTGCGAAAGTCTTGCATTTAATCTCTTGAGAACTTCCTTTGCATCGCCTACAATACTTGCATCTACAACGATATTCTTATTAATCTCCGCTGCATCCACGTCTATCTGAACTATCTTGGCATTGTTGGCAAACTTCTTGGCATTACCTATAACACGGTCTGAGAAACGACCACCTACAACGATTAAAAGGTCTGACTCTGTGACACCGAAGTTAGATGCCTTTGTTCCATGCATTCCCACCATTCCGGTGTAATGAGGATCCTTACCATCAAATACTCCCTTACCCATCAAAGTATCACATACCGGTGCATCTACAAGTTTTGCAAACTTTCTGAACTCCTTATATGCTCCGGAAGCAACAACACCGCCTCCTACCATGATGAACGGCTTCTTAGCCTTATCTATATATTTGACTACTGTATCGATATCCTCTTCCTTGATAGTCTTAGTAATCGGTTCTATCTTCTCAGGCTTCTTATATTCATAATCTGCCAGATTAGCTGTAACATCCTTGGTTATATCTACAAGTACAGGACCCGGTCTTCCACTCTGGGCAATCTTAAATGCACGTCTTAACGTACCTGCCAGCTCATGAACATTCTTAACGATAAAACTATGCTTTGTCACAGGCATAACCACTCCTGCAATATCAACCTCCTGGAAAGAATATCTTCCAAGCATTGACACACCTACGTTAGCAGTAATTGCAACAAGCGGAATAGAATCCATATAAGCTGTAGCAATACCTGTTACAAGATTAGTTGCACCCGGTCCTGAAGTTGCCATACATACACCGACCTTACCGGTTGCTCTTGCATATCCGTCTGCCGCATGGCTGGCGCCCTGCTCATGAGATGTAAGAATATGCTTAATCTCATCCTGATGCTGATACAAAGCATCATATACATTAAGGATTGTTCCACCCGGATATCCAAATACAGTATCAACACCCTGTTCCTTCAGACATTCAATTACAATTTCTGAACCTGTTAATTGTTTCATTTTCATCAAACTCCTTTTTTCTAGTAAACACATACATCATCATATAGTTTTAATGTGATTTTGTAAAGTATAAAATTTTTTTTATGCTGATAATAACATTCTTAAATTTATAATTCCAGCACTGCACCTCTGTTACCTGATGTTACCATCTTTGCATATCTTGCCAGATATCCCGTTGTCACCTTCGGCTCTCTGGGAGTCCAGGCTGCCTTTCTCTTAGCAAGTTCTTCCTCTGATACATCAAGCTCTAAACTGTGATTGTCAATGTCAATCCTGATGATGTCTCCCTCTTCAACAAAGGCAATAGGTCCGCCCACAGCGGCTTCAGGAGAAACATGTCCGATAGAAGCGCCACGGCTTGCACCCGAGAAACGTCCGTCTGTTATTAAAGCTACCGACGAGCCAAGTCCCATACCTGCAATAGCAGATGTCGGATTAAGCATCTCTCTCATTCCCGGACCTCCCTTATGTCCCTCGTAACGGATAACTACAACATCACCTTCTACAATCTTTCCACCCTTTATAGCAGCAATTGCATCCTCCTCACAGTCAAATACTCTTGCAGGTCCCTCATGCTTAAGCATCTCCGGTACAACAGCAGAACGCTTAACCACAGAACCGTCCGGTGCAAGATTTCCCTTAAGGACCGCAAGTCCGCCTGTCTTTGAATATGGATTGTCAAGAGGTCTGATAACCTCCGGATTTTTATTGACATGACCTTCAACAGCCTCGCCGATGGTCTTACCTGTAACCGTCATACAGTTCTCATTTATAAGCCCGATACTCTTAAGCTCATTTATGACCGCATACACACCACCTGCTTCATTAAGATCTTCCATATATGTAGGACCTGCCGGAGCAAGATGACAGAGATTAGGAGTTTTTGCACTTACCTCATTGGCCAGTGCTATATCGAAATCAAATCCAATCTCATGAGCTATTGCAGGAATATGAAGCATGGAATTGGTAGAGCATCCAAGTGCCATATCAACTGTAAGTGCATTCATAATAGCTTCCTTCGTAATAATATCCCTTGGGCGAATATCCTTCTTTAACATCTCCATAACTGCATAGCCGGCACGCTTAGCAAGTTTTAATCTCTCTGAATATACTGCCGGTATCGTTCCGTTTCCGGGAAGTCCCATTCCGAGAGCTTCTGTCAGACAGTTCATTGAGTTGGCTGTGTACATACCTGAACATGAACCACAGGTAGGACAGGTCTTACACTCATATTCATATACATCTTCCTCGGTCATTGTTCCCGCTGCATAAGAACCGACCGCCTCAAACATAGATGACAGTGAAGTCTTATGTCCCTTAACATGTCCCGCAAGCATCGGTCCGCCTGACACAAATACAGTAGGAACATTTACTCTGGCTGCAGCCATCAAAAGTCCGGGAACGTTCTTATCACAGTTAGGAATCATAACAAGTGCGTCAAACTGATGAGCAATTGCCATACATTCTGTAGAATCTGCAATCAAATCTCTTGTAACCAGTGAATACTTCATACCCACATGTCCCATGGCAATACCGTCACATACCGCTATTGCAGGAAACATAACAGGCACTCCGCCCGCTTCTGCCACACCAAGTTTTACAGCCTGTGCTATCTTATCAAGGTTCATGTGTCCCGGTACAATCTCATTGTAAGAACATACAATACCAACCATAGGTTTCTTCATTTCCTCATCTGTCATTCCAAGCGCATTGAATAATGAACGATGCGGCGCCTGCTGCATACCTGTCTTTACATTATCACTCTTCATAATAGTTCACTCCTTTTTTTAAACTTTCTCTTTCACCTACTACATTTGTTATCTGCCTCTCATTAGTCTGAATAATTGAGATAACGTTACAACAATACCGATTATCATAATTGCCAAACCAAAAATGCGCAGTGTTTTTGGCGTTGCTGTCACTCCGTCAATAACGCAATCATTAGGGTCATCCGGATTGTAATGAATCTGATACTCATAACCTATATCCCTGTTTTCACCCTGATTAGCTATTTCCGTATAACTCTTGCCATCGACCTTATATTCTATCGTCAAATCATAAGTCGTTCCGTCATCATCATATCTTTCTACACATTCTGTAACTGTACCCACTGTATCAGCAGTACATCTTTCTATTTTGCTCTCTGCTTTTTTCGGAAGCACGACCATGAAAATGATTCCGGCTATGATAAATGATATACCTATAAAAATTGGAATTATCCTTCTTAGCATAAATATTCTCCTGTTATTAAACCCTTTCTGCTATAAGTGTTCCCATCTCATCACATTTAACCTGCGGCTCATTTTCCTTAGCAAGATCAATTGTGCGGTATCCTTCAGCAAGAACTTTCTTTACAGCATTCTCTATTGCGTCTGCCTCCTTGTCAAGGTCAAATGTATATCTTAGCATCATGGCCGCACTAAGAATAGTCGCAATAGGATTAGCTATATTCTTACCGGCTATATCAGGGGCAGAACCACCTGACGGCTCGTACATTCCAAACTTTGTTTCATTTAATGAAGCAGATGGAAGCATTCCTATAGACCCTGTGATCTGGGAAGCCTCATCAGAAAGGATATCTCCGAACATGTTCTCAGTAAGAACAACATCGAACTGTGCCGGATCTTTGACAAGCTGCATTGCACAGTTATCAACGAGCATCACTCCGAATTCAACCTCCGGATAATCCTTTGCCACCTCTTCAACAACTTTTCTCCAAAGTCTTGAAGAGTCCAGTACATTAGCCTTGTCGATAAGCGTTACTTTCTTACGACGCTTCATTGCAATATCAAAACCTTTGATTGCAATTCTTCTTATCTCATTTTCATTATATGTAAGAGTATCGACGGCGGTCATTACTCCGTCAATCTCCCTGGTATATCTCTCTCCAAAATAAAGTCCGCCGGTAAGTTCACGCATCATCATCATATCAAATCCACGTTCTGCCACCTCAGCCTTTAACGGACATGCCTCCTTTAACTCAGGGTAAAGATACGCAGGTCTTAAATTTGCGAAAAGCCCCAACTCTTTACGAATCTTTAAAAGTCCGGCCTCAGGGCGTTTCTCCGGTGGAAGCTTATACCACGGTGAAGTCTGGGTATTACCACCAATAGAGCCAAGAAGTACTGCATCCTTAGATTTTGCAATTGCTACCGCCTCATCAGTAAGAGGCTCGCCGGTTGCATCAATGGAACATCCTCCCATTAGAATGTGCTCATAATTGAATGTGTGACCGTACTTAGCACCTACCGCATCCAAAACCTTCATCGCCTCGGTAACAATCTCCGGTCCTATGCCATCACCTTTGATGACTGCCAAATTACATACCATTTTCTTAACCTCTTTTCTAAAATTTTATTATTTTATCCCTCTTTGCGACTTTTTCATAATTCATGACAAAACCTCCATTTGATGGATATATTCATATAACAGCTGTCACATAGGTAATTCTAAGATTCTTCTTTCGCTTCGCTCAATCAGAATCTAAGAATTTACCTTAGCATTAATCGAATTGATAAGCCCGCCGCTTGTGATTATGTTCTGCATAAATGGTGGAAATGCCTGACCTTTATACTCAGTACCTTTGGTTCTGTCATAGATCATACCTGTATCAAAATCAATTTCCACATCATCGCCCGCTTCAATCTCCTTAGCCGCCTCCGGACATTCAATAATAGGCAGCCCGATATTAATTGCATTTCTATAGAATATTCTCGCAAATGTCTCAGCTATAACGCAACTGATTCCACTCGCCTTGATAGCAATCGGTGCATGCTCTCTTGAGGAACCGCATCCGAAGTTCTTGTTAGCCACCATTATATCTCCCTCTTTAACCCTGTTTACAAACTCCGGATCAATGTCCTCCATACAATTCTTTGCAAGCTCTTTAGGATCTGAAGAGTTCAGATATCTTGCAGGTATAATAACGTCTGTATCAACGTTATCGCCATATTTATGTACTGTTCCATGTGCTTTCATAGTGTTGTTAGCTCCTTTCATTATTACCTATTAAGTTATACTTTTATTTACCCTTCTAACTCACAAGGACATGAAATCTTACCTGTAATTGCTGACGCTGCCGCAACTGCCGGTGATGCAAGATATATTTCAGAATCCACGTGTCCCATACGACCTACGAAGTTACGGTTAGTTGTTGCAACCGCCTTCTCACCTGCTGCAAGAATACCCATATGACCTCCAAGACAAGGACCACAGGTTGGTGTTGATACCACTGCTCCTGCCTCTACGAACGTCTTAAGAAGTCCCTCTTCCATAGCCTGAAGATATATTGCCTGAGTTGCAGGAATCACGATTACCCTAAGTCCCTTTGCACATTTATGACCTTCCATAATCTTTGCCGCAATTCTTAAGTCTTCAATACGTCCGTTGGTACATGAACCGATAACCACCTGATCGATCTTGATATCGCCAACTTCATCAATCGGCTTTGTATTCTCCGGAAGGTGAGGAAATGCTACCGTTGGTTTTAACTTATCAAGCTCAATCGTGTATGTCTCATCATATACGGCATCCTCGTCAGCCTCGTATACCTTATAATCCATCTTTGAATGTTCTTTCATATATTCAATGGTCTTGTCATCCACAGGGAATATTCCGTTCTTTGCACCGGCCTCAATAGCCATGTTAGCCATAGAGAATCTGTCATCCATTGAAAGATACTGTATTCCGTCTCCAACAAACTCCATTGATTTATATAAAGCGCCGTCAACACCGATAAGGCCGATAATATGAAGAATTACGTCCTTACCGCTTACCCATTTGCCGGGCTTACCTGTAAGTACGAACTTGATTGCCGAAGGTACTTTGAACCAGGCTTTACCTGTCGCCATTCCCGCAGCCATATCTGTAGAACCTACTCCCGTAGAAAATGCTCCAAGTGCTCCATATGTACAGGTATGGGAATCTGCACCGATACATGTCTGTCCGGCAACGATAAGTCCTTTTTCCGGGAGCAGTGCATGCTCAATTCCCATCTCACCGACATCAAAGAAATTGGTGATTTCATGCTCGTTAGCATACTCCCTCACGCATTTACAATGCTCCGCACTCTTAATATCCTTGTTAGGTGTAAAATGATCTAACACCATTGCAATCTTATCTTTGTCGAACACTTCCTTAGTGTTGAACTTAT
The DNA here is from genome assembly GCA_017469275.1 of Lachnospiraceae bacterium. Taxonomy (GTDB): domain Bacteria; phylum Bacillota; class Clostridia; order Lachnospirales; family Lachnospiraceae; genus CAG-590. The sequence goes on along the minus strand of JAFUGT010000161.1, from coordinate 12,752 downwards.
CCATCTCATGGATTGCCACCGGTGTAGTTACATCATTTCCTAATACAAGATCCAAATCTGCCTCAATAAGCTGTCCTGCCTCTACCGAATCAAGTCCTGCATGAGCAGCTAAGATCTTTTGTGTCATTGTCATTCCCATAACACTCTCTCCTTTTCATTTTCTCTTTACCGCTAAATGATAATATTTCAGCAATAATAATTCCTTGACAGTATAACACACTTTAAAATATAATCAAAATATATATTAAGAATATTTATCATAACTTTATGTTATTATAAAGTTATGGAGGAAACTCAAAGTTATGGAGAGTTATGCTTGCCTAATAGCCAATGTTCTTAACTATTGTCAATCACCTTGAGTAAATTGCCTCTATTAAGAAAGGATATCCGATGGAACAGAACTTAAATCACTACAAAATTTTTTATGAGGTTGCCAAATGCGGTAACATCAGCAAGGCTGCTGAGAATCTATATATAAGCCAGCCTGCGGTTTCCAAATCGATAACGAAATTAGAACAATCCATCTCCCATACACTTTTCGTCAGAAGTAAGCGTGGTGTAAAACTTACGGAGGAAGGGAAAACTTTATATGAGCATCTTGAAAAAGCCTTCGACACAATCGATCACGCTGAAAAAAAACTAAGACAAATCAGTGCACTTGGTATGGGACAGCTTCGGATCGGAGCCTCTACTTCTTTATGCAAGCATATACTCCTTCCTTATCTTCAGGACTTCATTATGGACAATCCTCATGTGAAAGTGTCAATCGACTGTAAGCCGACATTTGAAACTCTCAAACAATTACGGGAAGATAAGATTGATATCGGTCTGATATGTGAGACCGATTTAGATAACGGTTATAGCTTCCTTCCTGTAAAATCTATCCATGATATATTTGTAGCCACCAAAACATACATTGATAATCTGATGGTTAGAGAAAGACATGAGGCTGCTTTATCATCCCGTACCAACCCGGATCACGGAATGACTAATTATAATGAAGCTAATAGTGAAACTGTTTTTACTAACGATAACAATCCTGATAACGAAACTTCCTTAATCAACGATAATAACAATACTTTTCTACCTAATATGACCGGACTTTTTGTGTTCTCCGAACATTCAACGACTGAACACGCTTATACTGACTTTAGTGAAAAAGAAATTCTGGAAAAATGCAACCTTATGCTTCTTGACAAAGGTAACATTTCCAGAATCTATATAGACAATTATATGAATAACAATAATATCCATCCCGAGCAGATTTTTGAGATCAATAACATGGATCTTCTTATTGACTTTGCATCAATCGGAATGGGAGTTGCCGGCGTTGTTAAGGAATTCATCTCCGACTATCTTGCCACAGAGCAGGTCATGGAAATTCCCATGGACTATGAAATCACCCCGCGTACGGTAGGTTTTGTGTACAAAGAAAAAGGCATCAGTCAGACAACCAGGAAATTCCTTGATTCACTAGGCAGTATTTATCCTAATGATTAACTAAATTATCCGATATCTGTTGTAACAAAAACCAACAATTATACAATATATTATTCATAACAATTCAGTATACGATATATATACTGTTACTATTCACAGTAGATATATCATAATCAAAATAATCATGTGTGTTTACACAACATATACACAGATGCCAATTAATAATATCAATCATATAATAACAAGCTCCTTCGGAGAATTAGACAGCCTTTCGTATCCGTCCTTCTTCACCACAACAAGATCCTCGATTCTGACGCCAAATCTACCGGGGATGTATATTCCCGGTTCATCAGTAATTACCATATTTTCCTTTATAATAACATCACATTTCGGTGAAAATCTCGGTTCCTCATGAATATATAGTCCCACACTGTGTCCCAGGCCGTGTCCGAAATAATCACCATATCCCTGCTCCGCTATATATCCCCTTGCCAGAGCATCAATATCCGAACATTTAACTCCTGCTCTTATCCCCTCCATGGCACGAAGATTTGCTTCAAGAACTATCTGATATACCTTCTTCATCTCATCAGTGGGAGTACCGACTGCAATAGTTCTTGTCATATCCGAACAGTATCCCTTATATACACATCCAAAATCCATGGTCACAAAATCACCATTTTCTATAACTCTGTCCGTTACCTGCGCATGAGGCATTGAGGAATTAGGACCACTGGCTACAATAGTATCAAATGATAACTTAGATGCCCCCTGCTTCTTCATAAAAAATTCCAATTCAAGTGCTATTTCTTTTTCTGTCATTCCCGGCTTAATAATATCCAGTATATGTGTAAATGCTTCATCACCTATCTGCTCTGCTCTTGCCAGTAATTCAAGCTCGTTCTCATCCTTAACCGTTCTGGGTTTATCAATCAACTCACTTGCAACAGTAAGTTCACATGACGTAAGTGCATCTTTTAGTTTAAGATATCTTGAAAGATTCATGCTGTCTTCTATTGCAATAGCAAGACCGTTATTCCACATGCTTTTTATTCTTTGATGAATTTCATCCTTGGCATGAAGCATCAAATGGTCTGATTTGTCTGAAAAAGATGCAGCCGCCAACTGCCCTGAAAAAATCTCCTTAATCGTTTCAATGTATGTCCTCCCTTCAAGCCTGATAAGAGGAATATCCGGACATTCCTTCTCTACCTGTTCGTAATATCGTGAGTCTGTAATAATATACATACACTCTTCACTATTGATAGAACTAACCATATCACCAGTATTTTTGTTACTAATATTACTTACAATATTAGCACTACTTATAATATTAGCGTTACTTAAGTTATTAAAATCACTTACAGTTTTACCATTAGCGATTTCATCAACAACAATATCATTGTACATTACAAATACCGCTTCTCCACCGGTGAATCCTGTGAAATAATATAGATTTTCAGGACTATCTATAAGTACTGCATCATATTTCGTATTTGCTTCCGATAAAATCTGTCTTAATTGTTCACGTCTTTTTGCATACATAGTTAAACCTCATTTTTCCTATAACCTAGTATTAGGATTGTTTTTAGCAGTGAATTCACTTCTCTACAACTTTAATTTGTATTTTTTCAATTATCTCGTCAATATCATTGGAATTGGTATCTATAACATAATCACAAGCCTTCTCGTACAAAGGTTTCCGTTCTTTCATCATGCTACATATTTTACCATATGGGTCATCCACCATAAGAAGCGGTCTCTTTGTATCGTCTTTGACTCTGTCATATATGATTCCGGCTGAAGCAGAAAGATAGAATACTTTACCTGTCTCTTTTAATAATCTGGCATTTTCACTTCTTAAAGGCATTCCGCCTCCTGTAGAAATAATGGTATTAGCCAGACTTTCCTTAAGCTCACATAAAGTTTCCGTCTCTATTCTTCTAAACTCCTCTTCTCCTTTTTTCTCAAATATATCAGAAATCGTCATACCTGCTTTTTCCTCAATATATTCATCCGTATCAAGAAAATCCATATTAAGGCTCTTAGCTAATGCCTTCCCAACTGTAGACTTGCCGCTTCCCATAAAGCCTATTAATACAATATTATCCTTAGGATATACCTGCCTTTTCAATTCAACATATATATCAGCAATTATATCATCAGGTACTTTGACATTATGCCATAACTCATAAGCAATCACTCCTTGGTAGAGAAGCATCTTCAATGCATTATATGCCTTTCCTCCATTTGCTTTCACAAGTTTCATAAACTTTGTCTCTGCAGGATTATATATTAGATCTATTCCTGTATCAATCTTTTTATAAAATTCCGAATCATCAATAACCACTTCATCCACATTAGGCGAAAGACCGATTGACGTTGCCTGAAAAACTATAAGATTATTCTCAGTAATCTTGTTATAGTCTTTGATACTTCGTGGAATGACAATATCTCTTTTTTCTACATGCTCAACCTTAGATGCAGATGCATCCGTATCTTTAGAATCTTTCACAATCCCCAATGCAGCTATTTCATTCATATCATCAGCAATCTTCTTAGCCTTATCAATTGTCCTATTAAGTAGATAAATCTTATCTGCCCCTTCTTTGAGACACATATATACCACAGCCTTGGAAGCTCCACCTGCACCGAGAACTACAACAGTTCTATCCTTTAAAGATATTCCATCTTCTTTTATCTGCCTCAAAAGTCCCGGCATATCTGTATTATAACCCACATATCCATGTTTATCTTCATCTCTTACCAAAGTGTTGACAGCTCCGATATGTAGTGCATCTTCATCAATACTCACAAGAGAAGCCATCACCGCATTCTTATGAGGTACGGTAACATTTAAGCCCAATATATTAAGTTCATATGCACCTTTAACAGCCTCCCCGATACCATCCGAATCCACTTTAAACGGAACATACACCGACGCTATTCCCATTGCATCGCTTATACCATTATGAATAACCGGTGAAAGTGTATGCTCCACCGGATTACCGATAAGACCTATTGTTCTTGTTGAACCACTTACCATCATTATGTGATTTCCTTTCTCTTATCATATAGTTACATCAAATTTTCCTTTACGCAACCCCTTCTTTTTCCTGTATACCCATTTGACAAGCTTCTCAGGAATACGCTTTAATATAATCTGTATCTCCTCCTTCGGATTGATAGGGTCAAGTAAAATGCTGTACATATTAGCCCTGTTGGCTCCCCATATATCCGTGAATATCTGATCACCAACAAATAAAGTATTGTTAAGATCAGTCTCTAGAATCTCCATTCCCTTAAGATAGCCTTCTCTCTTAGGTTTCCATGCATTATATACATACTTTACCCCTAAAGGGTCTGCAAATGTCCTTACTCTTTCCTCATCATTATTGGAAATAAGGCATATACCAAATCCAAGTTCCTTAAGACGCTCCACAAAAACTCTCGCCTTCTCATCCACAGGTTCATCATGTGGAACTAATGTATTATCAATATCAAATAATATTCCCCTGTATCCTGCTTTGTAATACTCTTCTATCGGAATATCTTCCTTTTTATCAAAATATCTTGTCGGTAGCCAGTTGCTCATAAATTCACTCCATTTCAAAAAAATCAATGATTATTTTAACATAAGATAATTAATCTTACAATGATAATTAAATAAGCATTAACCTAATTGCATATATGAGAAAAAGCGGCATGAAAATAGCTTCACACCGCTTCAATAGTTATTATTAAATTAGTTGTTAAACTATCATGTGAGATCCTTTAATGGATTAACAGTACGATAAGCTTTCAACTTATACTCAACCGGAGGATAAATCCATTCTTCTTCTTCCAGATTAAGACTTGGCTCAATCAAAAGTCTAAATTTATTATGTGAAAATAGTTCTTTCAAAAAACCTTCATTATCCAGTTCATTAATACGGGCAAGATAAGCCTCATATTCTTCAGGATTATCACCAAACAACTCCTTAGCAAGCTTCTCCCTATAATCAGCAGTATATTTTTTGATATAATCAGGATCTTTTACTTCAACTTTGAAATCATCACTATTATCGTTAGGTGATCTGCTAACAACCACTTTAAGTTCACCACCTACCCAAACTTCTGTAACGAGCTCGTAACCGGTAAGTTTATCAGTTTCCAACATCAAATCATATGATCCCTTAGGAATAGGACCTGGCTCAATAGGATTTATTACAGTTCCATCATCTAAAGTTTTCTTAAGTTCGGGATGTGGTTCAGCATCGAAAATAATTATACTTCCTGAATTTCTCAAGTTAACAGTATTTTCAAAAATAACTCTCTCATCAACGTCAGTAGTAGATTTATCATCCTCACTATCAATTCGCAACAACTTAAAATTACCAAACAATGAAAAATCTTCCTTAGTATCATATTCCTCACCAAGATTCTCATCATCAAGCGAACAAGTAATTGTAAGAGAACCAATAACAACCTTAGCTACAACATCACTGTCGATAGTCTGCTTAAATCCATCGGTATCCTCTATACTGTTAGTACCACCCATAGTCATATATGTCATATAGTCAACATATACCTTATAACTAAGTCTTCGGACACTTGCCTTATCTGTTTCATCAAATTCTTCAAACTTCTTCTTTGATGTATCATACATAATCCCGGATATTTCAACCATATCACCTTGTTCCAAAGAAAGCTCCTTAAAGAAATCCATAACCGCTTTCTTTTCTTCATCGGTAACAATCACAGGATTATTAAACTGAAAATCATATACCTCATCTATGTACGTCTCATCCGGCTGCATTCTATGAACAATCGCCGACATATGGTATTTTGTCGAATCTTCCTTGACTACTATTTTTTCATTTCCTGAATCATCCGTTTCTTTAACTTTATATTTGTTACCAATTTTCACCTGATCGGATAGTTCAAACTTATCTGCACCTATGTAATTACCAATGTCATCTCGGAACGTAATATCTTTACTTGTACTTAAGTCTCTCAAACTACTAAACTGATAATTAAGATCTATGGTAAAACCATATGGAATCTTCGTATCAGTCATACCTGCAATATTATCAGGCTCTGTAGGCCACTTAAGTGCTACTTCATCATTTCTAAGCTGAAAACTCATCTTGCCCCAGAAGTTTGATGCTGTCGAATGTCGCTCAATATAGAAGAAGTCAAAATCAACCGCTTTATCAGCTATTAACCCATATGGATTACCCGGCTGTTCAGCTAAAGTATCCAAGTTAATAGAACCATTTAACTGTTGATGCTGACCACCCAAGTCAACAATCAGGTTACCGTTAACAAATACATACACATCATCATCACCGGAGAAGAAGAACTGTTGTCCGGTTCCTTCTTTATATACAAAACGGCTATGAGTTCTAATAGTATAGTTAAAATTATGTTTTTTATTGTCATCGCCATTTTTTGACGGATCAAGATTGGGATATTTCTTTATGCCATAACCAGCATCATAATTAGCAGAATCCTTATTATACTCATCACCATCACAGACAAACATGAATCCTGAATTAGTTTCATATTCACTCCCTGATGGACCAACATAATTACCTTCTGCATCACATGCATTTCTAATCATTCTGGTTTCAGGATTATAGATAAGTCTACCTATTCCTTTCTTAACAGCATTATATTTGTCAAGATCAGCCTCTTTTTCAGCAGTTGTAGCTGCAGAGCCAAGTTTATCATATACATCCCCGATTTTAGAATTATAATCACCTTGAGAAATACTCTCATTATGAATCTGATCACCCATAAATTCATAATAATTCTTACCATCCTGATTTACCTTATGGAATACAAGATTTGTATATTTATTATAAGCAGCATTTATTGACGGATGATTCTTGTATAAGTTGGCTGTCATAAAATATGCATAATCATAACATGTCGCTATATCGAAAAAGCCATAATCAGATACTTTGTTACCATCTCTGTCAATATTATATTTCTCCTTTGAGTCCTTATAATTACCTAAAGGAACTGTACCGGTTGCATTATCAAAGGAATCAGGAACATACCTAAATACAAACTTGTCAACATTGGTATTGAACCAACCGCTAATCTTAATTGTATTACTACCAGCCTTTAAATTAACACCAGTAATAGTAGCAGGTGCAACAGACATATTAGTCTTGTATCTAAATCCAGTTTGTGAAGTATTATTATTATTAATATTTAAACTATACGAATAATCACCAGTTCTGTAAGAGGAATAATAAATATCGACATCATACTTGCCAGCCTTTACAGCATCAAAAGTTATAGAATATTCAGAATTATAATGTCCAATATGAACTGATTTACCATCCGTATTTCTTCCTGTATATCCATTGAAATCACCATGCCATGTATTATACCAATTGGGATCATAAAATGTCGCTTTGTTCCCTTCAGCTTCGACAGTAATATCATCCACCACTTCATCAATACCATAATACTTTTGAGGTCCAATTTCAATTCGATCCAAATTAGGTGCATAATATGTACCGTCACCACTGAATTCAATTTTATTAATACCTGATTTAAGAGTGATAAGAAAACTACGCGATTTATCTCTTGGATTATCCCACGTGCCATTAGATGGAAAATTAATTGGATTTGGACTTGCAGGAATATCAGCTCCATTAACTTTAATAACAAAATTCCTATCCTCGTTAGTCATATAATAGACAAACATAGCATAAGTACCGGCACCCTTTGTATTATTATAAGTAAATGTTACCTTTCCATGATTGGATAAATCATCTTTAGTAATATCTCCACCTATATAACCAATATAATTATCTTTAAAACAATTAAGCGCATTAGCATTAATAGCCTGCCCTCCTAATGTAACATAATAATTAAGACCATATTTATTGGCATTACCATTTTTGTAATCTGTTTCATAATAAGTATCACTTGCATCCAATATAACCCATTCTTCATCTGATCTGTGAATATAATTAGTCGCACAAATAGAATTTCTATTTCTATCAACAATTGGCTTATTAAAAGCAAGATTCTTACTTTTTGCATTCTCAATCGTAGCTTTAACACGGCTAGCTATATAATCAACAGTCTTCTCCTTATATACAGGCAAGCCATAATAAATACTTGTCTTATCGGTCTCTAATTTGTCTGCAACAAGCTTTTTACCTGCTTCGCCTCCATCATTAACACCTGCAATATTCTGTGAAGTGAGATCCAAATATGAATCATAACCTTCCATCCAATTCATCGGACATTCGAAAAACAGATTATCAGCCGGGAAATCTAATATATTAATGGGAAATAGAATCTCATCAGGAACATCAGTATCATCAGCTTTGACAATCGGTTGATTTGGCAGAGCAACAACAACCATTGTAGCAGCCAATATAATTGCAGAAATCCGTTTCATACATTTTTTCAACTTCATCTTCCTCATTCTCCTTTCATTCGACTTAATAATCTGTTATGGTGTCGTAACAGTATTAATATCACATTCATATAATCTGTTAGGTGCCGCTGACAATGCATGAGAATTACGAAGAACAATGGAATCCTCAAAATCATATATATACTTAGTATATGCTGAATCATCAGTCCCGCGTTGTGACCTTGGCTGCTCAGTATCATAAAGCTGTGCACTCACCAATATAGCATTTGAAGCGGTATCCACAGATACATATACTTCATTTACAAGATCAACTAATAACCCATTATACCTATCATTAGTATCCTTATCCCCCGTGTTATTTAACTGTGTTTTCGCATTATTAAAACCATCCACATCTGATGCACCTTTAACAACATCACCCTTGTACATATATACTCTGGTATCTTTGAAATGATATATTACGCATTGTTCATTCTCAATAACAGTACCTGAAGCATCCTTCGCTTCCGGATATATTATATAGATGTACTCAGGCTTCACATAATAAGGTTGACCATTTACAGTACCTTTCAATAATCTAAAAGACCTAATAGTTTTATCAATAGAAGAAGGATACTTTTTACCGTCTCCGGCTTTTCCAACCATAGTGAAATCTGTTCTATCAAAATATATATCTAATTTATCTGACTTTCCTTGAGCAATATTATCAAAAGTCGGATAATCGTCTGATACATATGTTAAAGAAGAAACAGCCGTTGCAAGAGGTGTTGATGTAATATTCTTTTTAGTCCCTGCTGATGGATCGTCGATCTCCACTCTCTTACGTTCCTTATTAACATTAGCCGTCTGTAATCCGGTATCAATCTGATAACCGTTGAGATCCTTTGCTTGAATTCTAACATAACTGGCCTGCATTAACACATCTGATAACTGTTCACGAAACTCAATTGCCTCTGTCTGCAGATCCATCTTCTTCCTCGTTCTTCTAATACTGACCGATGCTGTAACCATGAATTGAACTACCATAACCATAATAATAGCTAATATGGCGATAGAAACTAACAACTCAACCAAAGAAAATCCTTTATTCCGTTTCATTACCACACCCCCTATTTAATATAATGGTTACCTGTCTTCTCATCAAGATAAATCGTAGCATATGCCGTTCCGCCATTATCCTTGGTATCATTTTTATAAAACGTATATGTACCTGCACCATCTTCTACAGTTCCATTAGACTTATTAAACTTAATAATTTTACCTAATCCAATAGATGTTGAAGATGTTGCATCGGTATAAACAATATCTGTAACCTCTTTAGGCAAAATGGCATCCCAATTGGTATCATCAGCAGAAGCAGTCGCATAAGAGAGAGATGCACCTACAACAATAGGCAGATTACTTGCATCCTTTTTGGTAATATCCTGCACGCCATCTGTTACCTCATATCCAACCTTAATGCAATAATTACTTTTTGTGCCCACTGTACGTTTGTATATATACATACATAATTCTTTATCTGTGACATTTTTATCTGATACCGCTTTGGTCTTAACAAGACAGTTGCTTAGTTGATTATCAAATGTATTAATTGCAGCTGATCTTTTGGCATCCTTTATAATTCCAACAGAAAATATGGAAAGACTCGCCAAAATTGCCATAATTGCAATTACTATTACCATCTCTACTAGTGTATAACCTTTATTCTTCTCCATATCATCACCGCCTAATTAACATTCTTACGCCAGTTATCAAAACCTAATACATCTTCATATTCGACAGATGATACATTTTTCATAGAAGAAGCATCTTCGGTACTTGGATCTTCAAGAGAACTAATCTTATCGCTATAATCTCTGAATAACTTTGCAAAATAATGCAGTTTTTCCAAATCTCTTGATGTGGTAGACGAACATTCATCAAGAACAGCTTTAACAACCTCATGGTTAGCAATGAAATTAATGTTCTGCTTATCAACCTTGATTTTCCCTCCGGATACAATAAGTCCATGGAATTCCTTAACATTATCATCAAATGTAACGTCACCCTTACATACCACAACGCCCATGACCTTACCATCGCTATCATCATCTTTGACTTTAACATCACCTTCACTTGCGTAGATATGATAGTTAGATTGAAGAATTATAGCCCCATCAACTGCACCGTCAGTTGTAAATCCATCGCCCCTGTCATTGACCTTCTGTCCTGTGAACTCAAGCCACTTATTAGTGGTACCTGGTATTTTTGCATCGAACACTGAAAAATCAAAATAAGTATTAATCGGCGTTATGGTTGTCTCTGTTGCCTTTTTAAGCAAATTCTCTTTTTCGGAATCAGGTGTGCTATCCGTAAGCATAACACGCATTTTCTTATAACGTTCCTGTAATTTATCAGAAACCTTCATAGCCAACAATGGAGAACCATCTTCAGAAGTATTATTGATAAGTTCACTTGCATCTAGCTCCAAATCACTATTAACCTTGAAAAGCGGAGCCATCTTCTCGCTGTCACCTACGACCCTTAATGTCTCATCAGCATCAGTTTTAACTGAAATAGCACCCTGAGTATACATCTTCTTGGCATATTCATATACAGTATTATCTGCATCATTCTTAACTACATTACCTGCTTCATCCCTCTTAACAGTTGCATCATCAATCAGGATACTCTTTACCTTAAAATGCTTCCAGTTAGTGATATCATACAGATCTGCCAATTCACCAGGGGTAATCTCATCTTTCTTAGCAGGATTATATTTATCAGAATAGAATAACTCAGCATACTTAGTAATATACTCGCTTACATCTACATCAGTACCTGTAAAATCATAGAAATAATATGTCTTACCACTGACAACAGTCTTAACAACAGGAATTTTGTTTAAATCAGAAAATATAGTCTTAAAATATGAATCATTTTTAAGAGTCTCCGGCCAACTAACATAACATCTACCACCTATTTCCTGAACATTGTACGGAGGTATATAAGCCAACTGATTACTCTTAACAGATATACTTTCACCTGTTCGATAATCCTGTATACGTTTTTTTATCCTATTCCCGTGATCATCCTCATAATCAATATTATACTGAACATTACCGGTTGCATTAAACTTTACAGAATCCTCATTATAATCTGAATAATTATCATTTTCTGATTTGTCATTAAATGAATACGCAGGATTAGGCTTTGTGGGATCTGCATTGCCCTCTGAATCCAATCCCCAGTTCTCATCAGTTTTGACACTATTCACATATTCTTCATCTGTCTCTTCAGAGTCCTTTTTGCTCGTATCCAATTCATCTGTATATGCTGTTTCATTACCTTCAGAATCAGTAACTTCATTGGTCTTTCTATCTGAATTCGAGCGTTTTTTACTTTCCTTAGACATCTCTACATAAGCCTGACCGGCAATATATATGGCATCCGTCTTAGACAAATCAAGCTCAGAATGTTGACCGTTAACAACTATGGCACTACTGTTATAATGAGACTGTCCGGGAAGATTGAGGACTTCATCACCCTTAACGTAGTTACCGTCTTCAAAAGTAACACCACTCAAATTGTCAATGGATTTATTCAAAACTTTAGAAAGATATGCAGCACTATAAGCTCTTTGGTCTTTAGTTGCATTACTATATCCATAGTAATTACCATCCAATACATACTTAGAACCGGTAGCATTAAGTTCCAGATCATCTGATATAAAAGCATCTGCAGACATCTCTATATCAGCACCTTTGAAATCAGAATCCGATGTACCTACCTTCTTTGAGTATCCACCAAGAACAATATTATCAGCCCATACCTGTGCAAGTTTATGATTAGTTACACTATCCGGTGTATTCGATGTTGGAATTTCCGTTCCATCGTCCTTTAACTTAGGAGTACTTTTTCCGGTACCAACTATTGATAACTC
>JAFUGT010000160.1 GCA_017469275.1 Lachnospiraceae bacterium | reverse complement strand
TCGGTATTATTACGACAGCAGTTCTTTTGTGTGCTGTCAAGGGTGGCGTCCGGCTTATCAGCCTAAAATATCTGTAATTATAAGGTTCGTTTGAGCCTATTTTTTTTGACTCTGTTTTTTCATAACTCATTTGACACTACCCTATTATCGTTGTTCATAATATCCTTTATCCGGGAAATCCGGTTCAGCTAATGCTCATTTTGTCCTACATTAATTAAATTCACATAATGTTTCGTATGAATTACGCATTAACCTAACTCTCTTTTATATAGTCGCACTTCTCTTCTGTTTAAGCACCGGCTTAATTCCATATACCTGTTCAAAGAAATCAGCCTTATCGTCAAAAAGTCCTCTTTCCAAAGCTAAGTCATACAGCGTATCTACAGTTATCACAAGTTGTTTATCCTTGACAACAATATGATACGAGTTTGCTTTCTGCCTATGTGATCTGTCCATGGCATTGGCAACCTTAAGTATTGCAGAAAGCTTGGCAATAATCATATAATCACTGTCGCCAATCTTACTTCTTGCCTCCTCATAATCAGGAAATTCCACTGAATTAAACCTGACAATGTTGGCAACCTCTTCGCGTTCTTTATGAGAAAGCCCCATTATCTCGGTTGACATAATAATAGAGTAAGAATTTTCAGCCGCACCGTTCATATTGATAAATTTTCCACAATCGTGTAAAAGGGCTGCGATTTCAAGCTGGGTTCTATGACTGCTCTTTAGTTCATGAATCTTCTTCGTTCTGTCAAATATCTGGCAGGCAATTTTAGCCACATTTTTGTTATGAGTCTTATCACAGTGATATTTTTTTGCCATCTGGGTAACCGCAGAAAGAATATCCACATTGAAATCCCTGTCAAAAGTGAGCTTCTTTGTCCGTTCCAACTCATCTACTATAATACCGTCACAGAGATCGATCTGTGTAGTCCAGATCATATCCGCCTTGGAACGTCTTAGGAACACCCCATATATCATTGCAGCAGGCAATAACAATGTCGCTCTCTCATAGGAAATCTTATACTCTGAGGCAATATCCGACGGACTCTTAGAAAGCAGCCTTTCAAACATAACGCTTAACTCTTCTGCGCCAAACTGATTGGTAATGTTAAACTCCGGGACTATCTGAATAAGATACTTCGTCTCATCTCCTATTGCTATGATGTTCTTAATCTGTTTATTGAACAAGTAATAATTCTGAAATGTATCTATCTCATTGGAAATGTACTCTTCCATAACACGCTCAAGATGAGCCTGATCAAACCGAAAGAATTTTAACCTGTCGCGGACTCTAAGAGCACCAATTGAGATATTCTGAGTACTTATAAGTTTTCCGTCATTCATAAGTGAAATCTGAATACTTCCCGCACCGATATCAACTATTGCTGTATTCTTCTCCACAATCTTATCGAAATATTCCGCATTTACAGCCAACCCCTTATACATAAGAAAACGGTGCTCGGAATTATTAAGTATCCGAACCACCATCCCCGTTCTTCTTTTGATAAGGTCAAGTACCATCTGGTTATTCTTAGCCTCTCTAATTGCACTGGTGGCATAAGCACAATAATCAATAGTATCGTACTCTCTCATTTTCTTCATAAATCCTGACAAAATATCGCAAAGCCTGTCTAATGAGTTCTGCGAAATATATCCATCTGCATATGTATCCGACCCCAATTCAATTATACTGCTGGCATAATCCAATAGACGATAACCTTTTTTTGCGGTAATCTCATATATCTTCATTGTAACATCCGTTGAGCCCACATCAATTGCGGCAAATGTTTTGTATGCCATGTATGCATCCCTCCAATCTATATTATGTTAACCAAACATATTTATACAAAAATATATACTTATAAAAATATTTGTGTCTTTTCCAATACTCAAATCAGCATTATGACAACTATCATCTATCCGAACAGAAGCACCCGATAATCTGGAAGTTCTCTGTCTCTGCCATGATTCCCTTAAGTGCATTCTTAACATCATTATCTGCAAGGTTCCCCTGAAAATCAACAAAGAAGCAGTATTTCCACTGTTGGTCAGGAACCGGTACGGATTCAATACTTGTCATATTCACATTGTTGAATATGAAATGACCTAATATATTATACAACGTTCCGCATTCATGGGGCAAGGAAAAAGATATACTGACTTTATTTGCATCCTTCACATATTCCTTGCGATTTGATACGATTACAAACCTTGTTGTATTGTCCTCCGAGACATTAAGCTTGGGATTAAGTATCTCCAGACCATAAATCTTTGCAGCCCTCTCACTTGCCACTGCAGCCTGTGAAGGATCGCCGTCTTCTTTGACCTTCTTGGCAGCTAATGCAGTATTGCTCATACTCACCTGTTTCCAATCCTTATCTTCGAGATATTCCTTTGCCTGCATAAGTCCCTGAGGGTGTGAAAACACCGTATGTATATCAGATATATTCGTACCCGGAAGTCCGAGAAGACACTGGTTTACCTGAATCATCTGTTCTCCTACGATAGACAGCTCATATCTCTCCAAAAGATCATATATTCCATTAACAAATCCAGCAGTGGAATTCTCGATTGGTAGCACGCCATAATCCGCTTCTCCGCCGGAAACCATCCTTGCAACAGAAGCAAAACCCTTCACATTGGTTGACATAACATTTTCTCCAAAATATGCAGCCAATGCACCTTCCGCAAATGCTCCCGGCACTCCGGCATATACCGCCTTTGTCTCCGGTGTGATATTAAGCTCATTCACCTGCTTATACATTTTCTCTATAAAACGATCCTGATCCCCGATAGCACGATACTGATATCTCTTAGATACCGACATTATCTGAGTGAATATCTCCTGAATACTTTTGGAATTGAACTCGCCATGTGCAAGTCCACCAAGCTTTTCTAACTTCTGCTGTTCTCTCTCCTTATCTTAGATTGCTTTGCCCGTCTCACTCTTATACTTTGCCACCTCCAAAGCAAGATCAAGACGTTTTTCCAATAATTCAACTATCCGACTGTCCACTTCATCAATCTGCTGTCTTGTTATACTCAAATCCTGTACCATGTCATATCTCCTCTGTTATTATTCATTCCTGCTTTATCTAATAGGTTGTTGTATCACCATTTTTTTCACGCTACCAGCCACTTATGCTTCTTCACACTGTATATGGGTAAAAATGGTACAATGATCGGCGTAGTCTTCACATACTCCTGATACGCTTCCATCTCACCATAATTTTTGTCCTGACGAAGTTCAAGTCTTCTTGCACCTGAGAACATTACATATATAATTCCAATATATCCAAGCACCACCAGAACCCATTGGAATGGTGTTTCAAGCACATTTAACCCGGAAACAAATGCACCGGTCCACAGCAACAGTTCACCAAAGTAATTCGGACACCTCACCCACTTATATACTCCTGTGCTCACAAACATATGCGAGTCAATCTTCTTTGCAGCCGACTTCTGATAATCTGCCACAATTTCAAGTACAATTCCCGCTGCCATCAGCACTATGCCGATAATAGCCAAGGCATCATTTTCACCACCATTCTTCATTCTAAAAAACACAGGGGCACATTCGCATACATAGAGAACTGCGCAGGCAATCCATATGCATACTTTCACTCCGAAAGGAACGTGATCCTTGGACTCATTTTTGAGTAAACTCTTGTAGGCTGTACTTTTAAGTTCACGAACCAGCAGATATCCGCCAAGCCTAAGCCCGTAAATGATAAAAAGAACACACATTATGACCGTACATAGTTTGAGCTGATTTCTGAATAATATAAGCATAGTCACACCTATTCCCGCAATGGAAAAACCATATCCTACGGAGAAGAAATACACATACATGATAAAACCTATCGCACTGATTATCATGGATACAATAAAGATTATTAATAGTTCGTTCATTTTTCTACACTCCTGTCTCTAATAATATACATATTGATCATTTCCTCTACACTCAAGTCAGTTTCATGATCGAGTGCAATTATCAATTCCCTGTCTGATTTGTTTCTGCAACTAAACCGCGGATTAATCTCAATCAAATGCCGGTAAATCCTTCTATATTCGTTCAATGAATGACTATTTGCTCCCCCGGAAAAATCAGGAGCATCAACCTGAATACTATCATATTCCCAGTAACATTCAGGGCAGATTTCATAGTCATGATCGATTTCATCAAAAGTATCTTTACCGCATACAGGACACTTCATACAACCACCTCTTAAGCTTATTAATCTCTTTCTCTTAAAATATCAAGCATCTCAGAAACCGACTTGTGATATACCGGATGCATATGATACGGTGCGATTGCTTTCATAGGTTCCAGTACAAACTCTCTATTGGGAATCTCAACATGTGGAATTTTAAGATCCTCCTCCATGATTATCTCATCATCATAAAACAGTATATCCACATCTAAAGTTCTCGGTCCCCAATGTACAAGCCTTTCCCTGTGTGCTTCTTTCTCGATAGCCATTGCAGTTTCAAGAAGTTCCCTCGGTGTCTTAAGTGTCTCAATCTCCAAGGCACCATTTAAGAAATCATCCTGTTCCACATCTCCCCAGGGTTCTGTCTCGATATAGTCGGAAACAGAAGTGACCTTTGTATCCGGCTCGTTATTGAGATAGTCTACAGCCTGATCAAGATACCCTTCCCTGTCTCCGATATTAGAACCGATGGATAAATAAGCCTTATGCCACCCTCTTTTTATCGTAACCGATACATTGTCAAGATGGACAAGAACAGGCGCCCAGGGTTTTTTGACTGTAATCTCCACTTCTCTTAAAACATTAAAGGTTAGCAGAAGTCTCTCCGCAATTCTTTCCGCAAGAGCCTCTATGAGCTTACACCGTTCATTCTTAACAATATCTCTTATCTTCTGACAGACATCACTGTAATCCAAAGACTGTGAAAGATCATCTGTCCTTCCAGCCTTTCTTGTATCAAGAAACAGTCTTGCGCTGACAACAAATTTCTGTCCAAGTACCGCTTCCTCCTCTAAAACTCCATGAAATCCAAACAATTCGAGATTCTCAATATAGATTTGATCCATAGTTATGCACCTCCCCGCCTCAATAATTAGTATTATGTTAACTAATATATATTACGTTGGCCTTTGCATTATGTCAACCAGCATTCAGTATTGCCTCTGCCATCTTTAGTGCCCTTATATTTGCCTTCACATCATGAACTCTGAATATCCTGCACCCGGCCTGATACCCGATCACAGATGTTGCAATCGTTCCCTCCTCCCGCTGCTCCACAGGAAGATTAAGGGTAAGTCCTATCATTGACTTTCTCGATGTGCCGAGAAGTACCGGATATCCAAGTTTACATAATTCTCCTAAATGATTCATCATAACAAGATTCTGTTGTAAGTCCTTTGCAAAGCCAATTCCAGGATCAATCATAATCTTGTCCTCAGATATTCCTGCTTTCAGCGCAATATCAATACTTTCCTGCATATCTTCAATGACATCCTCAAGGAAGTTTTCATATCCATACGCATGATTTTCTGCCACATCATCCGCTGTTGTGGTGTTATGTAAACTGTTACCTGTTTTTTCATATTTCATACCTGACTTACGGTTATGCATCAGACAGCAGGGAACTCCGGCTTTAGCGATTACTTTAGCCATAGTAGGATTCAATACTCCTTTTTTACTGACATATTCCCATTTAAGTCCCCAAATATCATTTATAAGATCTGCTCCGGACTTAATCCCCGCTTTCGCGACCTCAGACTTATATGTGTCAAGAGAAACCGGTATATCAAACGTATTCTTTATCTTCTCTATTATAGGGCAAACCCTTTCCATTTCCTCACTTTCGGTAATCTTCACATGGCCCGGTCTTGTGGATTCCCCTCCTATATCAAGGATATCTGCACCGTCTACGACCAACTGCTCTGCGTGACGAAGTGCCTGCTCCTTATCGTTATACTTTCCTCCATCGGAAAATGAATCCGGTGTCACATTGATTATTCCCATCATGTAAAAATGCTTATCAAAATCAAATGTTCTGCCGCCGATTATCATATACCTGTCTCCTGTATTAATATTTCACCTGCATATTTTTCTGCTCGGCAGCCCAGTAACATTCAGTTTCCGCCTCACAGTTGTAGCAGTCCCTCGAAAGTTTATCTGCCTTATATAGTAAATGTCCGAATAAATCACCGTCATCGCTGTCTCTACGGTGTCCCCGTATGGCATCTACTGCCCTTTTGCATTCCTCATCAGTAAATCCGCAATCCGCAAGTATCTGTCCGGCAATCTCTGCTCCCGCCTCATTATGCGGAATCTTATTAACATACTGTTGATATCGTCCAATATCATGAAGAACTGCAGTTGCATATATTAATTCCTTATCAGCATTAAGCTTTTGTTCCAAAGCAAGAATATAGAATATTCTGGCCACGTCCAAAATATGTTGCAATCCATGCCTGCAAAAGAATCTGTCAAGCTCAGCCTGTTCTATTTTTTCCATGTTTTCCCGAAAAACCGGATGATTCATCACTTTATCTACGCGTTTCATTTATAGCTCCAAATAATACGTTATGTAAACTAGCACCGGGATTATATTACAACTTCTCCGATATATGAAAGAGACCCCCATGCAACAATTATTACATTCTCCTTTTTGTCGGCATACGCCAACTTATTTGTATCTCCTGTCCCACTGTGGTTTATGTTCTTACAAGTCATCTCACGCCATCTGTCAGTAGCCAGCTCAACTGCTTCCGCCACACTCTCACATCTGGTAACATCCTTACAATAACGACCTACCACCTCAGCAAGCACGTTAGTTTCAAGCCCTCTTAAATTGTTCGGCTTAATAAGATAACAGGCCTTTGCCATAGGACACATAAGCTCCATCATCTTATTGTACTCCTTGTCTTTGAGCACTCCTATTATAAATATAAATGCTGCATTTGTAAAATGTAACTTTAAACTGTCTCTAAGTGCCGTAACACCCTGAACATTGTGAGCTCCATCCTTGATAAATACAGGGGCGTCACATATTTTATGAAATCTTCCTTCCCACCTAGCCTTACAAAGTGCTTCTTTTATCAAATGACCGTCTAACCTGAGTTTTGCTTCTATTGCAGTAATCGCATTATATATCTGATATCTTCCTGCAAGAGAAATATTATATTCCTCACCTTTATATATAAATGTGCTTCCAATAAGATTTTCTGATATTATCTCAAGTTTCGACAGATCTGCAATCCTAAAATCCTTAAAAACTTCATCTTTTTCATTTATATTCACATTCTCTGTACAATATCTATATTTTTTCTGTACCTTTACATACTCTTTTTTTAAAACTTCCAACACCATATCTTTCGAAGGATAACATATGACCGGACTTTCCTCTTTGATGATCCCCGCTTTTTCATAAGCGATTTTTTCAATCGTATCTCCGAGAAACTGCATATGATCCATACCGATATTGGCAAATACTGTACACAACGGATGCTTTATTACATTCGTTGCGTCCTCCCGTCCTCCCATACCAACTTCAAGTATGACAATATCCACATTTTGCTCAACAAAATACATAAATGCTATCGCTGTCTCTATCTCAAATGCAGTAGGAAGGCCGCCGCCATCTTCCCGCATTTTGCAAATCGCCTTATCAACTTTCGTCAAAAGTCTTGCAAAATCATCCTCTTCCATGCACTCCCCATTTATCTGAAATCTTTCCAGATAATCATGTATCGTAGGGGAAATATATCTCCCGACTCTCTTCCCCTCTTCCCGGTACAACATCTCTAAAAACGTACATATACTTCCTTTTCCGTTAGTTCCCGCCACATGGATTATATTAAGTTTTTCCTGGGGATTCCCAAGTCTTTCCATTAACTCTGTAATAGGTTCGAGCCCTAATATGCTCCCCTTTTGTCCTACAGTATTTATATAATCAACCGCTTCAATATAAGTCATATTATCTGTCATTATTGATTTCCATTCCTATTCCTTATATGTATGCTCGTCCCTATACCAACAAATCTTTGCAAACCTCACTAATGATATAGATTCCTCATACAAAAATCACATATCAATACTATACCAAAAAACAGGCACTAAAACCATACAAAAATGCAATAAGGGGCAAAATGCCCCTTATAATAATTATTATTAATTTCTAATTCATCATTTTGAGAAAACATTTATAACATCCTGAGTAATCTTCTGTATCTTTTCTACCTCTTCAAACAGACAGTTCGACAACTCAGCCTCTTCAAGCTGTGACTTCTCCTGCATCTCAAGATTTTTGTTCATGGCCTCTATATCCTGATTGAAATGTGACAAAATCTCAAGAATCTTTCCTGATGAATCCTTAGTATCATTGGCAAGATGTCTCATCTCTTCCGCTACCACCGCGAAACCTCTACCCATTTCACCACTTCTGGCAGCTTCTATTGATGCATTTAATGATAGCATATTGGTATTATTGGATATCTTCTGAATCTCCTTTGCAAATATCTGCACTTCATTGATACTTTCCTGTATTCTCTTTGTGATTTCTCTAAGATCAGCCGCACTTTGCTTAATCACATCATTATCATTATTGATACTATCCATCTCACCACGAACAAAATCTATTGACTTCAACAAATCCTCTGAAGCTTTCTTGGTAAATGATTCACTCTCCATACTTATGGCTATACCCATAGTACCAACTATTTTATTTTTATCTTTTATTGCTATAGTCACAGCTCTAAACTCAAAACCGTAAACAGTATCGGGACATATCTGCTCTATCTTCTTCCCGGTAGTAAAACTGGTCCACATAGGATCATCATGGGATAGTACATCTCCCACATGAATGTCAGCAACCATCTTATCTCCCCGCCAATAAGCAAGGAATTTTTCCCCATCAGTTACACTCATCATAATATCGAAACCTAAAGCATCCTTTATAACCGGAACAATCTCGATATATCTTTCAAGTACCTCATTCATAATCTTATAACCTTCCTAATCTATAGTGTAAGATTAAATGAATAACTATTCAACCTTCTCCAGCATTGTACTATAAATCACCTTTAAAAGCAAGTTTTTCCGATTATTCCGGTAGATAAAACATCTATAAAACATTTCTACCAAATTACAATCATTACTGTTGCCTATTCATCATTTCTAATATGGATATAACGGAAAATAATTCATTAATCTATATACATTTACTCTTCTACCGAATTGCAGGACACATGCTGTATAAGGGGCGTATTCTCGTCTATCGGAAGTATCTCATACCCCTCGCTCTTTAATGTATCTATAAGCATCTGCAACGATTCAACAGTCGCATGGACATTTTGAAGATCATGCATAAGCACTATGGAATCCTTGTTGTTGCGTACATCTTTCATTATATTGTTGACGAGCTGTTCAGGTGACAAAGAACCATTAACAGCGTCACCGGAAAGAGCATTCCAGTCATAGTAGTTGATATTATGCTCATTCAGATAAGCTATATAATTCTCGATTGGAAGTTGTGATACATTGTTAGAACTTCCCCCCGGAAATCTGAATAAATGGCTCTCAACGCCTGTAACATCCTTCAACAGATTTTGAAGTTCGTCAATCTCCTGTCCAAAACTTTCCGTTGAAGCGTAAAGTTTTTTATAATCATGGGTATAGGAATGCATTCCCAAGGCATGTCCCTCGTCAACTATCCTCTTATAATAATCATAATATTCTTCATCTCGTCCTATTACAAAAAATGTTGCCTTCACATTATTGGCATTCAGTATGTCAAGTATCTGACCGGTATAAATGGAAGGTCCGTCATCAAAAGTAAGATAAACTCTCTTATCCTGCTTCTTAGTTGCCTTTCCCGAAGTCTCCACATTTGCTTCATCACTTCCGGTTTCCGAATCATTACTATCAACATTTTCTAAAACCGTATTACTTTCACCGGCAACTTCCGAATCAACTATATCATTATCAAGACCTTCATTATTCGCAGAATCAACAGCCGTATCCTCGTTTGCCTTTTTATCTTTATCCTGTTCTTTGGCCGTATTCTCTGCAAGTTTAGTCTCTAACTTTGCATTTCCCAGTACAGATCTTACAGAAGGCTCTAGCAGATTATCCTGTTCTTCTTTGTTACCTAACAATGCATCGTGACTTGACTGATAAGTCAGATAATCTCCGCCACTGCCGGACAGAACATAATCCAACTTCTTTTCAAGTTTATTGACTTTGTACATAAGAAATATACTTATGATGATCGGGGTAATCGTCATGATCAGGAATAAACATATTATAATTTTTTTGTATAAATCGATCCGTCTTCTTCTGGCAAGATCGGCTCTCGTTATTTTTTCCATACTATCACCTGTTGCATTTCAATCTAGTTATAAATACCCTTTTATTATGCGCAATAATTATTAATATATGTATCATTGCTTCGGGAATGCTTATTATAAAGAAAGAATTTTTTTTCGTCAAGAATAAGATTTCAAAGAAATATGACATTTTCAGCTTTTTTGAATACTATAAAATATAGGAAGAAAGGAAGTGATAAATATGGAGACACCAGTTCTTGAATTTTCAGACGTAAATTACATATATCATACAATATCTTGTGAAACCGACGCACTTAAAGATATTTCATTCAAACTTGACAGAAATGAATTTATTTCATTTGTCGGACCCTCCGGCTGTGGCAAAACAACACTGTTAAATCTGATTGCAGGTTTAATTCCGGTAAGCTCCGGAACAATTAAATTAACCGGAAAAGAGCTTTCCGGTTCTTCGCTAAATATCGGTTATATGCTGCAAAAGGATCATTTACTTGAATGGCGTTCCATATATAAAAATCTGACTTTAGGTCTTGAGATACAAGGCAAAAAAGATGCCGAACACCTTGCAATCATTGACGACCTTCTTAAAACCTACGGTCTTGATGAATTCCGTAATGCATTCCCAAGACAGCTTTCAGGCGGAATGCGTCAACGGGCAGCTTTGATACGTACTCTGGCTCTTTCACCGGACATTTTGTTGTTAGACGAACCATTTAGTGCATTAGACTACCAGACAAGACTAAATGTTTCCGATGATATCGGTTCCATAATCAAAGAAAAAGAAATAAGTACTATACTGGTCACACACGATCTTTCCGAAGCAATATCCATGGCAGACCGTGTAATCGTACTCTCTAAACGCCCCGGCACCATAAAAGAGGAAATACCTATCAGATTAAGCATAGAAAAGCGTACACCGAAGACCTCCAGAAATGCTCCTGAATTCAATACTTATTATAATCAGATATGGGAGGCAATCCACGATGAAAACCAAGATATCACCTGAACAGCAAAAATATGTACATAATATAAGAAAAAAACAAATATTGATCCGACTATATCAGCTCCTGTTGTTTGTCGGTTTTATTATTTTATGGGAATACACCGCAAAACATGGAATAATCAATTCATTCATCTTTTCATGTCCGTCTAAACTATTTGCAACTTTCCTGTCAATGCTCAAGGATGGCTCACTAATCCATCACATTTTTATAACACTTTATGAAACTTTAGCCGGTTTTGCCATAGTTATAATCGGAAGCCTGTTGATAGCCACTCTATTTTGGTGGAACGAGACATTGTCCAAGGTACTTGAGCCATACCTGGTAATCTTAAACTCCCTTCCAAAATCAGCTCTTGCTCCTGTACTTATCGTTTGGCTCGGTTCAAACAAAACCACCATAATCGTGTGTGCATGTTCGGTTGCCATATTCGGTAGTATTCTTAACATTTACACAGGCTTTGTAAATGTGGAAAATGATAAGCTAAAACTAATCAAAACACTTAAGGGTACACGTTTTCAATGTCTCAAACTTGTCGTTCTTCCAAGTAACGTACCTAATATTATAAGTGTTATGAAAGTCAACATCGGTCTATGCCTGGTTGGAGTGGTAATCGGTGAATTTCTTGCAGCCAGAGAGGGACTCGGCTATCTTATAATATACGGTTCACAAACCTTTAAGATGGGGAATGTCCTTTTATCCATACTCATTCTATGCGTCATAGCCATGTTTCTATATATGATACTTCAAAAGATCGAAAAGAAATTATCAGGTTATTTCTGATATAAGTCATCAATTAATCAGTTACAAATTTAATTAAAAAGAAAATATCCGGGTTTAATATACAGACCCGGATATTTATTGGCCGGAATATTCATCGGCAAGGATATTTGATTGCCCGGCTTTTAATTGCCTGGATTTTGTTTCTATGAATTTTTGTCATTCATCCACAATATCGATAACTTCTACAGGACATGCCGATCTGGCTGACTCTGCCGAAGCAAAATTCTCATCTGTCAACTGTCCGTTGGCTTCAGCAACTCCTTCTTCATTAAATGCAAATACTTCCGGACATGTGCTCACGCACAATCCACAGGCAATGCACCCCTCCTGATTAACAACAGCTTTCATATAATACCTCCACAAAAAACAAATCTATCACCTCTAGTATGTGAAAGTTTTTTATAATTATACAAATCATTTATTTTTTATGAGTTATTACAGTTATTAACTGTTATAATTATCAACCATTACAATTATTATCAACCATTACAATTATTAATGTTATTAGCTATTACAATAATGTTATTAACTATTACAATTATTAATGGAAAATAATATTCCAATATGCTAATATGATATAGGTATCCTATATAAAATATATTTATTATTAGAAGGCGGTATTATCAATGAAGGCAGCGGAAATATTAGATATCAAACTATTTATGCAACTACTCCTGCAGACAAACTCATTTGATTTTTATGAGATGGTCTCTGCAACCTTGCGTACAGATATGGATTATCAGGTCGAAGGCAAATGGAATGAGACTTTTTTCAATGAAGACGAAATAGATACATATAAATTAAGAGAACACACTTACATTCCATGGGCACTAGCCAAGGATAAAATTTTCACTTTGATCAAAGGACGCAAAACACCTGCTGTTATGAAACTGGTTTTTAAACTAAGCAATCAGAATCTTCTGTCATTTTTAAGTTCCGTCAATTCATCACATAATCCGAGCGACATTGACGGGATATATTTAAATGTGATTTTCCAAAACCAGAAATTAAATGTGACATGTCAAATTTCTTACAAATCCTTCACTTTAGACAGCAGTTTAGAACAAGAATATTTTAACAATTTCATCACATTATTAAAATCAAATAACATAACGTGTAACTGAACAATACAGCAATACCTTGTTCTTACGTTATTTTCCAAGAACAAAACAATTTGTGATTTTTTAATTTTATAATGTGATTTACAGTCTGTTAGCACTCATCTAAAATGAGTGCTAATTTTTTCTTGACTTTTCTCTTCTCCCATACTACAATACTTATTAGGCTTTAGTGGAACAACGGCATCCGATGATATCATATTCCAAATTCCAGCGGAGCAATGACGTCTTGTGATGTCATATTCCATTTAAGAAACAAACACAGAAATAAAAAGGAGATGTAACATTATGGCTAAGAAGTCCGGAAGTTTATCAATTAACAGCGAGAATATTTTCCCTATTATTAAGAAGTGGTTATACTCAGATCACGATATTTTTGTGCGGGAGGTTGTCTCTAACGCCTGTGATGCAGTTACTAAACTTAGAAAACTTGCTCTTATAGGTGAATTTGAAGAACCTGATGACTACAAATACAGAATAGATGTAATCGCCAGCCCCAAGGACAAAACCCTTACATTTATAGATAACGGTATCGGAATGACCGCTGATGAAGTTAACGAGTACATTAACCAAATTGCATTTTCAGGAGCAACTGATTTCCTAGAAAAATATAAAGATAAGGCAACTGATGACCAGATCATAGGTCACTTCGGTCTCGGCTTCTATTCAACATTTATGGTAGCTGACAAGGTAACTATCAACTCCCTTTCATATAAAGATGGGGCAGAACCTGTATTTTGGGAATGTGACGGCGGTACCGACTACACAATGTCAGAGGGTGACAGAACTGAACATGGTACAGAGATAACTCTTTATCTCAATGAGGACTGCTATGAATTTGCCAACGAATATCGTGTTAAAGAAGTTCTTGAAAAATACTGTTCATTCATGCCTGAAGAAATCTTCTTCACAAATGCTGATGAAGCCAAAGAAGAAAAAACTGATGTAGTGGACTCTACTGCTTCCGAAGTCAAGGAAAAGAAAGACGAGAAAACAGAAGATAATTCAGAAACTTCCGATAATAAAGACACTACAACTTCTAACGATAAGGATGCCTCAAAAAATGAGACAGATTCAGAAGCTAGTGAGTCATCAGAAGACAGCAATTCAGATGAAGATGAAAAAGAGTCTGAAGATGAAGCTGCCGAAAAACCAATTAACGATACTCATCCTCTCTGGACAAAACATCCAAATGACTGTACCGACGAAGAATACAAGGAA
The DNA here is from genome assembly GCA_017469275.1 of Lachnospiraceae bacterium. Lineage (GTDB taxonomy): Bacteria > Bacillota > Clostridia > Lachnospirales > Lachnospiraceae > CAG-590. Next base: position 1,743 of record JAFUGT010000160.1, on the reverse strand, counting down.
TTCTACAGAAAGGTATTCTTAGACTTTAAGGAGCCTCTGTTCTGGATTCACCTTAATATGGATTATCCTTTCAATTTGAAAGGAATACTTTACTTCCCTAAATTAAACACAGAATATGACACATTAGAGGGAAAAATCAAGTTATATAACAATCAGGTATTTATCGCTGATAACATCAAGGAAGTCATTCCGGAATTTCTTCTCTTATTAAAGGGCGTAATTGATTGTCCGGATCTTCCACTCAATGTTTCAAGAAGTGCATTACAAAATGATGGCTTTGTAAAGAAAATTTCAGATTATATCACTAAGAAAGTAGCTGATAAACTTTCCGGTATGTGTAAGACCGACCGTGAGAACTACGAGAAATACTGGGATGATCTGTCACCATTTATCAAATTTGGATGTCTCAAGGATGACAAGTTTGAAGATAAAATGAAAGATTATATCCTTTACAGAAATATAGACGGCAAATATCTCACATTAAACGAATACCTCGAAGCAGGAAAAGAGAAATATGAGAATACTGTCTTCTATACTGACAACGAGCAGACTCAGTCACAGTATATCAATATGTTCCGTGAACAGGGAATTGATGCGGTAGTCCTTGACCACAACATTGATAATCCATTTATCACACATCAGGAACAGAAACATGAGGGTGTTCATTTTGCAAGAATTGACTCAGACATAACCAATACCTTCAAAGAAGAAGTTTCAGAAGAAGAATTGAAGGAGACAACCGACAAGTTATCGGAAATCTTCAAGAAAGCTCTTGATAACGATAAACTTACCGTTAAAGTTGAGAAATTAAAGAATGCTTCTATCTCTTCAATGATCACGCTTCCTGAAGAGACCAGAAGAATGCAGGATATGATGAAAATCTATTCTATGGGCGGTATGGATCCTAACCTATTCGGTGGCAGCGAATCTCTCACTCTTGTACTGAATGCTAACAATCAGCTTGTTCAATATATTCTTGACAATCCTGAAGGCGATAAGACTGGTATGGTATGCGAACAGTTATATGACCTTGCACTCCTTGCCCATGCACCGCTCGAACCTGAGGCAATGACCAAGTTCGTAGCACGCAGCAATGAAATTCTCTCATTAATAACGAAGTAGATTAATATTTACCTTAGTAAGTAGTGGTCGAAACTCTTATAGGTTATTGACGCTTACCGCTTTGGCTGATAAGTGTCTGGTAGCGTGGTATATGGTATAAAGTTTTATTTGTATGACTGTTTGTACGAAAAAAGAGTTTCTAAGTATCCCTCAAATGTATATATGCGTCCGCGGCACGTCTCAAAGTCGACCTCCTGTCTCCATTGAGACTGACGGACATCCATGTCCGTCATCCGCTATGTAATACAAGGGATACTAAGAAACTCTAATTTTCTCCCAAATGTCATACAAATATAAACTATATACCATACACCACTTGCTACTTAATATAAGCCAAACCGTTAAGCGGGATATACCGTAATGAGAGTTTCGAATCTACTTGCATCGGCAAACACGGACAGAGAGAAGAGAGTTTGCGTTAGTTAAATATTATTATTGCAATCTCTATTTTCCCTCTTCCATATAACGCAGTAAGTAAGTTCAAGCCTTCGGAAACAGCTTGAGATTATCAATACAGTTACAGGGCTTCCTTAGTATCGTAGGTATGTGTGTCTGTAATATTTATTTTTAGATGTTGCATACCTTAGACGTTCGTCTTGATTGTTAGGAAGTGCATAGATA
>JAFUGT010000159.1 GCA_017469275.1 Lachnospiraceae bacterium | reverse complement strand
AAATATTATTGAATACTATCATGAAAATCTGGATGCCGAGGTACTTAAAAAGTATCTTGAAAAGCTTGATATCGAGTATTTAAATCATTCCAACGCAAGAAGTATCATCATGTATATGATTGATATGAATATGTTTGATAAGGCGTTTCAGGCTGTTAAACTTTATGGCTTTGATGAGATTGCGTCAGATGAGCTTTACAGATTGGCGGATTATGGTGTAGAGGATTCAAACGGATTTTTAAATGAAGACCTTATGTCTATCTGTATTCAGCTTTACAAGACAGGTAAGGTTAATACGAGAATACTTGTATATATAATGAATAATTTCAAGGGTGATCTTGAGGAACTTGCAACACTCTTTAAGATGGCAAGAGATAAGGTAAAGGATGTTTCGTTACTTGTTGAAAATACTCTTGCGCAGATGATGTTTGCCAAGGGCAGTGTGGAAAATATATATGATATTTTTACTGCTTACTACAATGGCAGAAGCCGGGGACTTGTAGTAAAGGCGTTTTTGAGATTTACAGCGCAGAATTATCTTATTAAGGATGCTCAGGTTCCGGGTAATATATTTGATTATTTATACAATGAGATAATTAAGGGCAATATAGATGATGAAATATCTAAGATGGCTCTTATAGCTTATCTAAGTAAGCTTGATAAATTTACTCTTGAGCAGCGTGAATGGATTAGTGATACTGTTGGTAAGTTTATGGATGGCGGTAAGATACTTCCGTTTTATAAGAGCTTTAGAAGCTTTATCAAGCTTCCTCAGGATGTATTTCTTAAGACTTATCTTATCTATAAGTCTGATGTTGGCAGACAGATTGAGGTTAAGTATGCTTTTGATACCGGTACCAGACAGTCCTTAAGCTTTAAGACTGAAAGACTTGATGAGATGATTCCGGGTATGTATGTTAAGGAATTTGTAGTATTTCACGGTGAAAGACTTGTTTATAAGATAGACGAGGATAAGGAAAATAAGGCATATGTGGTTGAAAGTGAGACCTTAAAGACCAAGTCATTTAACCGTAAGGACAGAAGCCGTTTCGAGATTATCAACAGCATGTTGGTTAACCAGGAGATGCGTGAGGATAATGAGCTTCTTGAGACACTGGATGTTTATTTCAATACTGTACATCTTTATGAAGAGAATTTAAATATTTTATAGTATACTAAGGAGGCTTTTCATGGCAGAAGCGTATTATATAGGAATGGATCTTTGTCCTGAGTCCACCCAGATAAGTTTTTATAATGATATAAAGCGTGAGCCGGAGACGGTTAATCAATTAAATAATAAAGAAACTTATATGATGCCAAATATTCTCTTCTACAGTAAAAAAACCGGAGACTGGTATGTGGGTTCGGAGGCTTCGGAAGCCAGATTTAAGGAGGATGGTATCATTCTTGATGAGCTTTTCGAAAATGCTAAAAGTGAAGAACTTATAGAGATAGGAGATAAAAAATATAGCTATAGGCAGCTCTTCCTTATGATGCTTAAGATGCATATAGACTCATTTTTATATCGTTATGAAGGTGCTGTTGTAAAGAAACTGGTTATAACAATACCTGATTACAGCAGAGATTTGTATAAGGTTCTTGGGGGACTCCATAAGGAACTTGGGATTGATAAAAATAACATAAGTCTGACGAGTCATCTTGACAGCAGTCTTTACTATATATTTAACCAGAACCCTGATCTTTGGGTGAACAGCGTTGCGCTTTTTGATTATAATACTGACGGACTCCGGTATTATAGAATTGACATATCCAGAGGAAGAAATCCGGAGATTATTCAGGTTTCTCACGAGGATTATACTAAACAGTTTAATATGTCCATGTTCGCCGGTGATAATATCCTTATGGATGTTACATTTTCAAAGATTGTTGAGCATGAAATGAAGAAGACTTATATATCTTCGGTATTCCTTACCGGACTTGGTTTCTCTGAAAAATGGATGAATAAATCACGAAATATTCTCTGTCAGGGAAGACGTGTTTTTGCAGGTCAGAATATCTACACCAAGGGTGCATGCTATAAGGCAGTCGGCGGTGAATATGAGGAATTTTATAAAAAGTATTTTGTGGAAACAGAAGAAAATGTATTATTTGATATAGGCATCTCAAGTGGAGATGAAGATGATGAGTTTATTCCTATCGCGCTTGGAGGCCGTCAGTGGTACAATATAAAAGGTAAGATTAGTATTATACTGGATGATACGGATATAGTTACCATTATCTACAGAAGCCGGGTAACTGAGCAGGAGATAAGGGAGAGTGTAAAGCTTCACGGCATACCTAAAAGACCTAATAAGACATCTAAATTCTCAGTTGAGGTAGAATTTGAGTCGCCTAACAAAGGTGCTGTGATTATCAAGGATTTGGGCTTTGGAAAGCTTT
>JAFUGT010000158.1 GCA_017469275.1 Lachnospiraceae bacterium | reverse complement strand
TCCTGTCAGGGATAAAAAGAAGCTTAAGGTTATTCCCATTAAAAGGCTCATCTCTCTACCGATTTTTTTCATGTTCATTTTTTATAGTCCTCCTTTGAATTTATCATGCCAAATCATTTGGTCTTAATGTTGAACGAAGTAAATCCCTAAGTGCCGCTTCCGAGACAGGTTTTGTGATATATCCACTTATTCCAAATGATTCCGCACGAAGAATTGATGTCATTTCCTTATCGCCCTTCATAAAAATAACAGGGATACTCATATTATTGTTACGTACCCATTCGACGACATCATATCCGTCCATATCATTTTCGCCTGCCATTTCAATATCAATTATCAAAAGATCGAAATACTGGTTTTTAAGCATATCAATACAGGATTTACCATTGTTTACGGAAAGAATTTCATAATGCTTATCATTGTGAAGCATCTCAATAACTTCTTCACTTCCCTCAGGGTTATCGTCCGCTAAAAGAATTCTCTTTCGTGCATCCTCCTCAAGCTCTCTTAACTTGTAATCCTTGTCTTCATCCATCATATCAAGCATAATCTGAGCAATCTTTGCATCGAACTGAGTACCCATTCCGCCGACAATCTGTTCTCTTACCTTTTCCTGAGACATCGGCTCTCTGTAGCTTCGGTTTGAAGTCATCGCATCATAAGCATCTGCCACACTTATAATTCTTGCTATGAGTGGTATATCCTCTCCCTTTATACCGTTTGGATATCCGGTTCCGTCATATCTTTCATGATGCCATCTTGCTCCGCCCGACAAATCATTTAATGCCGATACATTTTTTAGTATCTGATAACCTGCCTCTGTATGAACCTTTATCTCTTCAAATTCCTCCGGAGTAAGCTTTCCCGGCTTATTGATTACCGCATCCGGAACTCTTATTTTTCCTACATCATGAAGAAGTCCTGTATAGTAGGCCTCCTCCTGCTCCTCCTCATTTCCGCCAAGACGTTTCATAATCTCCTTAGCATATATGGCAACACTGTGTGAATGACCGCTTGTATATTCATCCTTAGCATCGAGTGCCTCGGAAAACGCCGTCATAACCTGAATAAGCATATTTTTCTGCGCGTTTTTATACGTTTCATAATCCTTAGATATTTTATCATAAAGTGCCGCAGCCACTATAGCTGCACCAAAGCTTAGCGCTAAGAGAACAAGCTGAATTTCAGCATCTCTGCTGTTTTCTGTATTGTAGGTTCCGTCACCAATCTTTAATATAACATGAATTGCATTTACTATCATGGAAATAGCGCCAACCACCGCTATAAGACTCGGCTGGTGATACAATATAAGAAGCACAAGCATAACAAATATATATGAAAATACCAGATCCGTATTACTTGTAAGAAGAACAAAACCATACATTACGGAATATCCGATGGCAAACCCATATCTGAGACTTATTGAATAAGGGTTTTTCCAATACCATAAGAGACATAAAAATGCAGGAACAACAGTAACACCCGCAAACAGTGTATAATAATCTGTATTTCTGTTTCCCTTTAGAACCTCTATATAATATGTAATCAATAAAACAGCTACAATTACAAGCCATGCACTTATAAGGCATCTGTTGATCTTCTTTAATGTTTCGTCCTTCATTTCCTGATTATTCCCCAATCATCAATTAAACTCTCTTTATTATATAGATAATTTTCCATATCCTACAATATATTATTTTAACATTTTTGTCATATTCTATCAATATATTAAATGAGCAATTATTATCTTAGCTTTATTTCAATTGTTGTATATAATTAACTGCCTCCTCCAAGGTCTTATCCTCACTCGGATTTTCAAATAATTCAACCATTTCCTCTTTTGAATACTCTATCAGGTAATCAAGTGAAAGACGGGATTGTCTGTCTCCTTTTACATCTACAATCGGAAGATAATCATCTCCGACAACCGGAGTAATCGGAAAATCAAGTTCAAATTTACTTTCACTTAAGATGACAGCTCCGCCGGTTCCCTGAACAGAGCCCCAGGTTGTAGTGTTGCCCATAACCGTTACATTTGCACTGCCCTTAAGATAGTGTGCTATTTCCTCTCCTGCACTGGCAGTCTGTCCATTTACCAATACCACCACCGGTATGTCATCCCATTTACAGGCATTTACATCCTTTGCCTTGGAAATAACCTTATATTTTCCGTCTTTGTAAAGTGTAAGATAGTACGAAACCGGATTTTTTGTAAACATAGCCGCAACTGTTCTGGCTTCATATCCGTTACCGCCGTCATTATTTCTAATGTCGATGATAATCCTGTCCATCCCCTGCTCACGTAGTTCTTCAAATCTCGCTTCCAGGTCATCATATATGTCCCATGAAAATCCCTTAATAGTCCCCTTTGCTATAAACAAAGGATCAAGTGAATACTCCTCTTCGGTTATCCTCAAATATCCTACATTTCCATCTATCATCGATGTAGAATAATTATCTTGAGAAATCACATTATCTCCGAAAAGTATGTTAAGCGCCGATGTTCTCCTGCTTAAATAATTCCCACAAGGAGCAAGAGTGATTGTTTCTTCCTTATTTTTATCATTTATAAATGTAACTTCAAGCTGCTCACCGCCCTGCCCTGCAAGAAATATCGGTTGAGCTATGTATATATTCTCCGATGTCTGAAAGCTGTGCCACCTGTCAATGCATTTGACGCCTTCTGTTGCCTCATCTATCGGAGTATTATTCCACTTTGTTATAACCGTACCATCATGAATACCTTTCTCACAGCACTCACATTCTTCATCAACAAGTACTGCAACCACTTCTCCGCTTTCGGCTCTGAACATGGAAAATCCGTAATCATTACCGGCAAGTCTCGATATGGCAGCATCTCTTATACCGGCATCACCTAAAACTTCAACGTGTCCG
>JAFUGT010000157.1 GCA_017469275.1 Lachnospiraceae bacterium | reverse complement strand
TACAATTACACAAAAAAGAAAATCCCTTAATTGCGTAAAAATATAGCTTATGGTATGATAATGGAATTATAATAGAATTATAATATATCCCAAAATCATAAGGAGAACCAAATGAGTTACTTAAAAAATGTTAATCCATATAGTATTGCAAAGCAACACGGTAGAGACAAACTGCATATATTAGAGAGAATAAGATTATTATTTGATAAGGATAGTTTTTGGGAGTTGTATCCTGAGGATGATACTCATAAGACCGGTTATGATGGAGTTATTACCGGTTATGGTAACATTTACGGTCAAAGAGTGTATTTTTATGGTCAGGATTTTACATGTATGGGCGGAACCTTTGGTTATACGCACAGCAGACAGATAATAGCTATAATCAAAGAGGCTATAAGTAATAAGCGTCCTGTTATAGGAATATATGATGGCGGGGGAGCTCGTATTCAGGAGGGGGCGGCTGCCGTTGCCGGTTGTGGAGAGTTGTTTGCCGTCAATTCACTGGCATCAGGATATATACCGCAGATTTCCATAATTGCAGGCACTTGTGCCGGTGGTGCGGTCTATTCTCCGGGACTTACTGATTTCGTTTTCACGATTGACAAGATAAGCAATATGTTTGTGACAGGTGCCAAGGTTATTAATGAAGTTCAGGGAACTGATTATCTTATAGAGGAATTAGGGGGGGCTGACATCCATTCAAAGAAGAGCGGTGTGGCGCATTTTCGTATGAAGGATGAGCGGAGTTGTTATGAGAAGGTCAGACGATTAATTGATATATTGCCGCCATGTTATTCGGAAAATCGTACTTTCCGTATAAGTAATTATTATGAGAAGGATCTGAGTGATATAGTTAATCTGGTTCCGAAAGACAATCAGGAGCCCTATGATGTGCTTCCTGTTATTGAAGAAATTTTGGATGATGACACATTTATTGAGATACATGAAGAATTTGCTAAGAATATAGTCGTTGGTTTCGGTCTTCTTGGGGGTATAACTGTTGGTGTTGTGGCAAGCCAGACACTATACGAGAATGGTTCCATTGATATCGATGCTGCAGACAAAGCATCAGGCTTTGTCAGATATTGTGATAATTATAATATTCCCATAATAACTTTAGTGGATTCGACCGGATTTGTGATGAACGCCGAGCAGGAGCACAGAGGTTTGATAAATCATGGAGCAGGAATGATACAAGCCTTTTCAAGTGCCACAACAATCCGCCTTACGGTTATTTTGAGAAAGGCGTATGGAGGACCGTTTATTCTGTTAGGATGCAAACAGTTAGGTGCAGATAAACACTATGTATGGCCAAATGCCGAGGTGGCGGTAATGAAAGCGGAAGGTGCAGTGGCGGTTATCAGTCACAGTCAGCTTGGAAAACTTGAAGGTGTGGAAAAAAGCGAGTTCTTGAAGCAGCAATTAGATAGTTACAGGGAAAAGTATATGAATAGCAAAATGGTTCTGGAAAGAAACTTTGTGGATGGAGAGATAAAACCGGAGCGTACCAGAGATGTTCTATATCAGGACTTGATAAGATTGTCAGGAAAGCCGATAAAGAAGAAGCTTGAAAAGAAACATTAAAAAAAACATAAAAAAGGGGAACCGGTAAGGCTCCCCTGAGTGGTGAAATGCTATATTAGCATCCGCAGCCACATCCGCCGCCGTTGCCATTGCCACAGCAGCAAAGAAGAAGTAAAATAATAATGATGCATGAGCAATTGTTTCCACCGAATCCGCAGCCATCATTTCCGCCAAAGAAACCATTGCCACATCCATTATCATTACCGCAGCAGCATAAGAGAAGTAAAATAATGATGATCCATGAGCAGTTGTTATTTCCACAACCGCAGTTTGTTGCTGATAAGTCACCCATAAGGAATTCCTCCAAAATTATCTTTGCAATACTATAGTATGTTGAAGTTCCTGATGTGTGACAAATATAATGAATTTTTTTTAGATTGGTTCTTAATCTCCGAAGTGGAAGGTCACAGAGATGGTTTTCCGGATAATCAAGTATTATATTCCGGTGCGGTCGGCGTGTTAATAAGAAAGAGGATATGTGAATGACAAGCAGATTAAAATGGAAAATATCACCTGGAAAAAAATCAATTAGTAATATGCTCAAGCCTTGGAATGTTATGTTAACAGGCGGAATAATATGTATTATGAGTATATTAGCATTTAATAGTTCTTGTGCAAAGACTGCATTTAGTAAACAAAAAGTGGAAGGTGTTATGTCAACTGCTGTCGGAAGGCAGGTGGTCGTGTCATGGGAAAGTCTTAAGAACGCAACAGGATATGAAGTGTATGAATGTAGTGAGGCGCTATATGAGAAGGAGGGCGCAAGCGGAAAAGTAACGCATATCACAAGTGGTGAGGTTTCTGATACGAAGCTGATTAAGCGTACTAAGAATTGTAAAGTGATTCTTAAAGACAGAACACCCGGATATCAATATCATTACTATGTTGTAGCGTATAAGATTAGCAAAACCGGCAGCAAAGGCTGCAGTAAAAAGTCAGCTGTTACCACTACCACTGTTTCATTAGAGGGCAAATCTACATTGAAGAATTTTTTAAGAACTGCAATAGCGCCTATCGGCAATACCATGTATGTATGGGGCGGAGGCTGGAATAAGGCTGATACGGCAGCGGGAAAAGAGGCGAGAAGTACGGGACTTTCCGCTAACTGGAGAAGTTTTGCAAAGGGTAAAAAAGCGGACTATAACTATAAGAATTATCGCTATCTGATTCACAAAGGTCTTGACTGTTCGGGATATGTGGGATGGTGCATGTATAACATTCAAAATACCGCAAATAACAAAAAGGGTTATGTGTATAGTGCATCAAAACAGGCTAAGAAATTTGCGGATATGGGTTATGGAAAATATATAGAAATTTCCAAAGTAGATGATTACAAGCCGGGGGATATTATGAGTTCTACATGCTCGTGTTGTGGTCATGTATGGATAGTTGTCGGCCGGTGTGAAGATGGGAGTGTGGTGCTTGTTCACGCATCTCCGCCGGGGGTACAACTTTCGGGAACAGTAACACCGGAGGGTAATAAGAACAGTGATGCGGTAAAACTTGCAAGAAAATATATGAAAAAATATTATCCTGATTGGTATAAGAGATATCCGGAGGTAAGTAAGGGTTCAACATATCTGTCGCATTACGGACAGATGAGATGGAATACAAAAGGAAAAGGGATGATATTATCCGATCCTGACGGATATCAGGAAATGGGGGCAGAAGAAGTATTAAAAGATCTGTTCGAAAAGTGATATCATTAATTGCATTTACATAAATTATATTAAGAGCCGATTGGCAAGAGGGAGTAGTAATATGGATCAGAGTAAAATAAGCTCAGATTTGTATTTGGCTATTAATGTTCCGGAATCTGTAAGGGAAAACAGTCTGGATCTTAATGTAGGTTATGATGAATATTTCAACGAATGGGAACTGATTATAAGGTACACAGGTTCTCTGGACAACATTCGAGAAGAACTTAATATCAGTATTGAAGAATTACTTGGGGGATATGCCATAGTGCGTATCCCCCGTTTTCTTATTGCTCCGTTATCGGAATATCCGCAGATTGATTATATTGAGAAACCGAAAGCTCTTTTGCTCTCGCAGATGAATGGAGTAAATGCTTCCTGTGTAAGCAGGGTACGGCTTCCGGACTATAACCTTACAGGACTCGGAACCCTTGTAGCATGTCTTGATTCCGGAGTTGATATATTCCATCCGGATTTTCAAAATGAAGACGGTACCACAAGAATAGTACGTTTGTGGGATCAGACAACTCCCGGTAATCCTCCGGAAGGTTTCAGAACCGGCAGCATTTATACCAATGAAGATATAAATGCGGCAATAAGACAGGCGGATACTCAGGGTGATGGTATATCCGGTGGTATGGGTAACAGAGTCTTGAATTTATCGGTTTCTGAATTTGATGGAACCGGACATGGAACGGCGGTGCTTGGAATAATGGCGGGCAATGGAAGAGCTTCAGATGGTCGGAATAAAGGGATGGCACCGGAGGCGGAAATAGTTGCGGTCAAACTTGGGAATACCGATAGCAGAGGCTTTCCGAGAACCACTCAGTTGATGCTGGCGGTGGATTATTCTGTCAGGTACGCTGAGTCTGTAGGAAAACCCATTGCAATTAATATCAGTTTTGGCAATAATTATGGGGCTCACAATGGCGATAGCATATTGGAGAGGTATCTTGACAGTATAGCAGGTATTTACAGAACTTCAGTGATCGTGGGAACAGGAAATGAGGGCATAACAGCAAGGCATTCCTCCGGAATTATAGAAAAGGACAGAATGGAGATGATAGAAGTATTTGCGGGTGAGTATCTGAGCTCCTTTAATCTGCAGGTATGGAAAAATTACCGGGATGATTTTGAGGTAATAATAGAGACACCTTTCGGAAGGAGGGTGGGTCCCATTGCTGATTATTCCGAAGTACAGATGTTTTCTATATCGGGTAACCTCATATCGGCATATTATGGTATGCCAACCCCTTATAATCCTATGCAGGAGATATACATATCATTTAGTGCTAACGAAGACTATGTAACACCGGGGATTTGGAAGATATATCTTAATCCCGTAAATGTTGTCTCAGGTGAATATGAAATGTGGCTGCCTGTGGCAGGAAGCACTACGGCAGAGGTATCCTTCGTTCGTCCTGATATGTTTAATACACTTACTATACCTTCGACTGCAAGATATGTAATCTCTGTTGCGGCTTATGATTCCGTAAAGGATACCCATGCCTCGTTTTCGGGTCGGGGGAGTGATTTTGAAGATGGTGGAGCATTTTCACTGGCAAAACCGGATTTGGTGGCGCCGGGAGTGGCAATCAACAGCACACGCGCAGGAGGGGGATATGGAGAATTTTCGGGAACCTCCTTTGCTGCTCCTTTTGTAACCGGTGCTGCAGCGCTTTTGATGCAATACGGAATAGTAAATGGTAATGACAGATATCTGTATGGAGAAAAATTAAGAGCAAGTCTTATAAGGGGTGCCAGACCACTTGCTGTTCAACAGTTTTTTCCATCCCCATTACTTGGCTGGGGGGCGCTTTGTGTGGCGGACAGCGTGTATGAGCTATGACTATAATTCGTGGCTTGTACGTAGAGCGCTGTGAATAGTAACCTAATATAATTTGCTAATATGATTTTTGACAATACTTCCTTGAAAAAATGATTAAATAGTGATAGTCTATGATTGTGATTATTATTGTTAAAAAAGGAGGAACCAAAATGGCTGACAGGATAAAACAATATATGGCTTATGTTGATAAGCTTCTTGAGAGTGAGGATGAGAATATTGACTGGGATGAGGAGATGAAGAAACACCTGGTACAGATTGCTTTTTTTGCACATGAAAGGTTTATTCACCTGATTGTAACTGTGTTGTTTGCACTTATGTCGATTCTTGTGTTCCTATATGCGTTCAGTAATTTTACACCTGCAATCGGGCTGTTGATAATAATGCTGTTGGTATTGCTGATACCATATATTAAGCATTATTTTCTGTTGGAAAACAGCGTACAGGATATGTATGAGCAATACGATAAAATGCAGGCGAAGGCAGGACACACATCTTTTGTAAGACAGGGGAAATATAAACGATAAGAATATCTTATTATTTTATTAAGAAAATCTGAATTTGTAGATTTTACCATTTGAAAATGTTATGATTAAAAAGTAGCTTGGCTATTTAATCATAAATTGTGAAATGAGGTTAATTAGGATATGAAGGTTAATGTTAGAACAGGCAGAAAACAGACAAAGATTATTGTATATTCTGTTTGTACCATGATTCTTTTGCTGGTGGCAGCATTTATACCCGGTATGGGGGCAAGTGCTAAGACGGACAAAGTAGAGATCATTAAGAAAAATGATAATTTTACAGTCAAGGCTGAATACGGTATCGGTGGGATGGCATTCTATGATTATCCGATGCAGGTGTCGGTCAATGTGGAATCAAAGGATAATTTCTCGGGAGTTTTAAGGCTGATTCCTGAAACCGGGTATTCGAGAGATATCGGCGCTTATGGGAAGAATATTACACTGGCTGCCGGAGAGTCTAAGACTTACAAAATGACAATCAATGGTCCGTCTGATACAGGTATTGTACATTTGTCATTGTCAGATGATAATGACAAGGTCGTATATGAGGAAAAGTCAACATTAGAGTTTACAAGTACAAATCAGTATGCAATTGTTGGAGTATTGTCCGATGATTACAGTGGAGTTAACTACTTAAATGGTGCGGGAATACAGTATGGAACATATATGTCTACCGCTAGTACGATGGAATTTACCAAAGACAGCTTTCCGGAGGACTCACAGGTGCTTGGAGTGGTGAGTTATATTGTGATAGATAATTTTGATACATCTTCACTTTCGGAAAAACAGCTTAGCGTTCTTAAGAAATGGGTGAAGGATGGAGGCGTTCTGATTCTTTCTTTAGGCAGTCATTATCAGAATGTGCTTTCGGGATTTAATGATGATTTTGTATCGGGGACACTCGGTAATATCTCAAAGAAAAATCTGACCTGGTATGGAGAAGAGGAACCGCTTAAGTTAGATTCTGTTGAGTGTATGGATTTTTCACTTAATGATGGTGAATTAATGACAGGTTTTTCTGATGATAGTTCGGCTTACAGTAAGAGTGTCGGACTTGGAAAAGTTGTTGTGCTTTCATATGCTCTTTCCATGGAACCAATGTCTTCGTATAATCGAAGAACAGAAGTAATGTCAAGACTTCTTGCCGGGGCAGCTACGAAAACAATTGTAGATAATCAGACGTCTGGTGCTTATAATAATCAATTTGATATGGGTATGTCTGTAATTTCTTATTTAGGGGAAACAAAAGGTCCGAGTACTGTTTTATATGGCTTGCTACTTACCGTATATGTTGTACTTATAGGACCTGTTCTGTATCTTATTCTCAAGAAGGTCAATAAGAGAGAAAAGATATGGATTGCTATTCCGGTGGTTTCTCTAGTGTTTACCGGAATCATTTACTGTACAAGTTTCTTATATCGTGTGAACAAACCGCTGCTTAATACATTTACCGTATTGAAAAACTATGATGAAAGCACTTATGAAAATGTGTATTCAGAGGTGGTATGTCCGGGGGATAAGCAATACAAATTAGATATTTCGGATAAGTACGGAGAATTTCGCTACAACATTAACAAGTACAGTTATGGCATTTTTTCTAATAATGCTTCGGCAGAAAAAGGCGAATATGATTATATGATAATGGAGAATAATGCGGATAACCGGCTCGTACTTAACAGTGATTCCGCTTTTGACACCTTTGATTTTATGATGGGAAGAACAGTCACTGATAAAGTTGGTAATATCACTTTGAATCTGGATTGTACAACCACCGGTTTTACAGGTACAGTGACAAATGATACAGTGTATGATCTTACAGATGTGGTTGTTACATATGAGAATCATATTTACAGAGCCGGCGATATGAAGAAGGGAGAGACGATAGAGATTGTTCCTGAACGCATTTTCGATACAACAGGGTATGGAACCTTTGATAATTTACTATCAAATGGTTCTGACAAATCATACACATATCAACAGGCACAGATTGATGACAATATATTGCAATATATGGTTAAATTGGAAGATTACAATGTCGGTCATGTATGGGGAACGATTCTTTCATATAAACCGGATATTATTAATGACAAGCAGGTAAAGAAAACGGGTGTGGCAGTAATAATTGATGATTTTACTGATGGATACAGTGATGTATCAGGTGTATATTTGCCGAGTATAGACCCGTTTATTGTTGATAGCCAGGGAGATTATGATGGTGAAAACGGATATATGTATGGTCAGGACAATGTAACTGTTACATATTCCTTTGATGAAAAGACTAAGATTGACGAGCTCACGGTTAATCAGGATATTATTGAAAACGGAAAGCTTGCCAATGTATATGCATTCAATATGGATACAGGTAATTTTGAAAGAGTTTTTGAGAACAGCGACACCTTAAATGGTGCTGAACTTAAGAAGTATCTGAGTCATGGAATATTACAATTAAAATACGAGAAACAGCAGGACGGTGATTATTATATTCCGAGAATATCAGCAAGCGGTAAGTAGGAGGCGTATATGTTAGTAATAGAGAATTTGACAAAAAGATATGGTAAGTTTCTTGCCGTTGATAATCTTAATCTTCATATAGAAAAGGGTGAAATTTTCGGCTTTGTAGGACCAAATGGTGCCGGTAAGACTACGACAATGAAGATTGTCTGCGGATTACTAGA
This sequence comes from Lachnospiraceae bacterium, assembly GCA_017469275.1. GTDB lineage: Bacteria > Bacillota > Clostridia > Lachnospirales > Lachnospiraceae > CAG-590. The sequence continues at coordinate 3,693 of JAFUGT010000157.1, read as the reverse complement.
CGCCACAAGCGGCAATGTAACCATTGACGGCGTGGATGCCCTCAAAAATTCTGATGATATAAAGCGTAAGGTTGGATATGTTCCTGATTTCTTTGGAGTGTATGATAATCTTAAAACAATGGAATATATGGAATTTTTCGGTTCCATGTACGGGATGAGCAAGGAGGATGTGGATGAGATCGCAGATGGCTTGTTGGAGCTTGTTAATCTTTCTGATAAGAAGGATGTTTTTGTGGATACACTGTCTCGTGGTATGAAGCAGAGACTATGTGTGGCAAGGGCACTTATACATAATCCGGACCTGTTGGTTTTAGATGAACCTAATTCCGGACTTGACCCGAGAGCCCGTTTTGAGATGAAAGAAGTTCTCAAAAATCTTGGAGCTATGGGTAAGACAATAATAATCAGTTCTCATATTCTTCCGGAGCTTTCGGAAATGTGTACCAGTATCGGAATTATGGATAAGGGACATCTTATCACTTCAGGACATGTGGATGAGATAATGAACGAGTCCGGCGGTAATTCGAAAATACACATTAGAATTGCTGATATGCATGGTACAGAGAAATCACAACCTGATAAGACAGAGATGACAGATAGTATCGATTTGGAAGCTGATGACAATGCTGCTGCCAAACAAGAAAAGCTTAAAGAAGATACTTACAGCAGGGATAAAGACAGGATTCAGACTTTGCTTATGGAGCAGCCAAATGTAACTAAGGTTAAATTTACTGAAGATGAGATTATTGTATCATTTAATGGTGATGAGAAGGCTTCGGCAACTCTCCTCAAAAACATTATCGGATTGGGAATTAATGTGAGTGCATTTTACAAAGAGAAAGAAGATCTGGAATCGCTGTTTCTTGAGATTACTGACGGAGGTGCTGATGAATGAAGAATAGATTTAAGATAAATCCGATTTTGAAAAAAGAGATGGTTGTCGGTTCCAGAAGTATGAAAATGTCCTGGGCCATAATGGCTGTATCCGGGATACTCACATCAATGGTAGTGTTCGTGTTATTGATAACAGGAGTTACAAGCAGTTATGGTGGCGGATATAACTATCAGAGTCTTGTGGTACTGTTTCCCGTATTGGGATGTACGGAGTGTGGACTGTTAAGTCTTATGGTACCGGTCATAACCTCCGGGTCCATATCAGGTGAGAGAGAACGCCAGACATTAGACATTATGTTAACCACTCCTATTTCTCCTTTTTCTATCGTTCTTGGAAAACTGTGGTCTGCAATGATGATAGTAATGATGTACATGATAGCAAGTATTCCGGTGATGGCTATCGCATTTATCTTAGGTGGTCTTTCCTGGTGGAATTTGTTAGGGCTCTTTGTAATGCTGCTTTATCTGGGGATATATGTAGGAAGCGTTGGAATATTCTGCTCTTCGATTGTCAAGAAATCAATCGCAGCTACTATCCTAACTATTGTAATAGGTATCGGAATTATTATAGGAACGGCACTTATATATTACATCGGATATATATCTGTCAATGCATATTATATGAGTACAGGCAATGCATCGATTAATGATTATTTGGGACCTATACCGGTATTCCTCTTTAATCCTTATTCTCCTATATTTGATTTCATGGTCAGGGCTATCTCTAACAGCAGTATATATGATATTGTTGTGAGTGCTAATTCCGGTGCGCTTTTTTCAGTAATTTATAGATTCTGGATTCCTATATCTATGGGTATTAATCTCCTTATTTCCTATGGATTTTTGAAAATGGCTGCGGCAAGGATTAATGGAAAGGTTAAGAGAAGGTAAGTGATTGCAAGACTCTGATTGGTATTTATCAGTAAGTGAATATTATGTATGATCGTATCAGAGTTTTGCAATTACGAGAAGGAATGAATATGGATAAGAAGATACAGAAATTTGTGGAAAAAGTGAGAGCAAGACTTCGTGAACAGGCAGTTCTTGATGCGGTAATAATGTCGGTCAGTGGAGGTCTGTTTCTTGCTATGCTCATTTCCATCCTTTCACTATGGATACCTTTGTATTATGCCATACCACTTTCGGGTGGTGTGGTTTTGCTGTTTTTTGCAGCAGGTATAGTGTGGGGGATTACAAAGACACCATCTCCGGAAAAATCAGCGTTAATGGCGGATTCTAAGGGGCACAAGGAAAAAATAACGACTGCATTTGGACTTGCAGGACGTGAAGATTCATTTAGCATACTTCAGAAAAAGGATGCTATGAAGGTGATAGAGAATTTTGAGATAAAGAAGGAATTTTCCATAAGATTGTCATGGAATAGATGTGTTTTATTTATTGCGCTTGCATGTGCGTTCCTTATAATTTCATTAATAGATACACCGGCTAAGAGGCAGGCGGTAACTATGCATGAAGTGAAAAAGGAGAGTCTTAAGGAGATTGCAAAACTTGAAAAAATACAGAAGGAGTTGAAAGAAAAGGATAATCTTACAGATATAGAAAAGGCAGAAATCAATAAGCATTTAGAACAGGCAAAACAGGATATGAAAAGTGCTGAATCTGCCAAAGATTTGAAAAAGGCAGAAGACCGCCTCAATAAGAAAATGGAGACAGATGCGAAATCTATAGCGGATGCATCCACCAAAGAAATGCTTGCTAATGCAGTGGAGCAGAATAAGGATGATCAGGCAAAACGTGTGGAAGAAGCGTTTAAGGAGGCTGAAAAAGCAATGGATAAAGCCTCTAATGGTAACGAGAAGAACAAGAAGGACGCTTATGAGAAGTTAGAAAAACTGGCAGAGACTTCAGGTGATGAAGCGCTTGAAAAAGCAGCAAAGGAATATAAAGATTCTGATTACTCAAATAATGATTATCTTGCGGCAAATCAGGCGCTGCAAAATGCTAAGGATAAAATGACCGGTTCAGACTTGGCAAAGAATTCAGATGGTAGCTCTAATATGGACAATTCCGGTGATAATAGTGGTGATAAATCTGCTAACGGACAAAAGGGAAAACAGGGAGAAGGTGCTAATTCCGGACAACAGGGAAACAATGAGTCGAATGGTAATTCCGGACAACAGGGAAACAATGAGTCGAATGGCAATTCCGGACAGCAGGAAAACGAAGGACAGAATGGTAATTCCGGACAACAGGGAAACAATGAGCAGAACGGCAATTCCGGACAGCAGGGAAACAAGGAGCAGAATGGTAATAATGGTCAGGGGAATAATGGCTCCGGTAATGGTAGCGGTTCGGGAAATGGAAGTGGCTCCGGTAGTGGCCGGGGCTGGAACAGAGGCAGTAAAAATGGTGTGGAAGGCTCAGTAAAAGTAAATGAAAATGTAACAATTCCTGATGGAACAGTGGGCAATGACGATAATCTTTCCGGCAAGGCTAATGGTAATAACACAAGTACAAAGCAAAAGAGTAGTCAGGCGAATACATGGTCAGGCAATAAGGTCAGTTACGGACAGGTTTCGGGACAGTATAAAGAGAGGGCATATAAAAAAGTTAACGGCTCAAGCTATCCAGGGAAGATGAAGGAGAAGATAAGGGATTACTTTGACGGGTTGGAGTAGATAAATTAAGGTTTACCGCAGTAAGTAGTGGTCGAAACTCTTATACGTTTTTGATATTGTGAACGGCTCCAGTGACTTTCATCATCGCTTAGGGACCCGCTTGCGCTCGCGTTGCATCACGTAGCAGTACTAAATTCGTGAACAAGTTCACTCATTAAGT
>JAFUGT010000156.1 GCA_017469275.1 Lachnospiraceae bacterium | reverse complement strand
TAATAGCAGTCTGTCAGCTTATAAAACTTAGCTCAAGACTGCTTTTTATTATGCACATTTATTCTAGGATAATCAACACTTATAGTAATAATATGCATAAACTATGCAGTTACAAAGAGATGATAATTTGAAGTTTAACACTATGATGCCCTTAAATACGGAAATGATGTGTCGGAGCATAATGAGGTTGCACCTATGTAATTGGTAAAACATAAAGGAGATGCACATGAGTTATAAAATATTAGTTGCGGATGATGAACCGGAGATTAGAGATCTTCTAAAGCTATATTTGGAAAATGAACAATATAAAGTGATTGAGGCAGCAGATGGAAGGGCTGCCCTTTCACTGCTTAGAAAAGAAAAGCCGGATCTTTGTATCCTGGATATCATGATGCCTGAAATGGATGGATATCATGTCTTGCAGGAGCTTAGAAAGGAAAGTAACATTCCTGTTATAATTCTTTCAGCAAAGGATGCAGATTCGGAGAAGATTTTGGGACTTAATCTGGGAGCAGACGATTATCTGTCAAAGCCCTTTAATCCGTTAGAAGCTGTCGCAAGGGTTAATTCTAACATAAGAAGATTCTATAGCCTGGGTGCGAATGAGATAAAAGTGGAGACTATCAAGGTAAGAGACCTGTCATTAGATCCTGAATCCTGCACGTTGAAAAAAGGTGATGAGACTATTGAACTTACATCTGTTGAATATAAGATTATGGAATTATTCATGACACATCCCGGAAAGGTGTTCACAAAACAACAGATATATGAACATGGCTGGGGAGATGAATATATCATTGCGGATAACAATATTATGGTTTGTATAAGCAAATTGAGAAGCAAATTGGATGAGGACCCTTCAGCGTACATCAAGACGCTTAGAGGATTGGGTTATCGTTTGGAGGCTTAGGAAAGCATGGAGAAGAAATGTCGTGGAACAGGAGAAGAAATTACAGTTTTTTCTGATTAAAAAATTCATAATAACTTTGCTTGCGGTAAGTCTTGTGGAGTATGTTATATTATGGTGTGTTAATCATCTTATAATACCCTGGGTACTACATGAGTTTTTCCCGGAATACAACAGTCCGGAGTTTTTTAACGGAACAACGGTTGTATTATTGGTATTTCTTGTGATTGCAGCATTTATAGTGGGATTTATTGAGATTATTATACCGGAACAGCTAAGGCGTCCGATTAGCCTGTTATCAGGAATGTTGCAAAGGACAAGTGCAAATACGATAACTTCTGCGGGTGGTGAGGATATATTCAGTACGCTGAATGGAGTACAAAGGTTCATTTTGTTTGTTATCCTGCTGGGTGTATTTTTGCTCATAGTCACGCCTTATGTACTTGGAGCCATTTATTATACAAGGATTACGGTAAAGGAATTTGAGAAGATTGCTGAGGCAAGGGTTGCTGCCAGAAAGGATTTTGAGAGAAAGAGAAATCTCATGTTATCAGATATTGCTCATGATCTTCGTACTCCTATAACCACAGTGGCCGGTTACTCTAAGGCTTTATCAGATGGTATGGTGGCTGAAGACAGAAAGCAGGAGTATCTTGATGCAATTCAGGCTAAGTCGGTTCGTATGAATGATCTTATCGGGCTTTTATTTGATTATGTGAAACTTGACAGTGAAGGATTTTCGTTGAATAAGCAGGAGATTGATATATGTGAGCTGGTCAGGGAATGCGGAGCAATGCAGTATTCAGATGCTGAGGAAGCGGGAATGGAGATTGTGGCAGACATACCGGAGGACAGAATGATTTTATCCGCAGATAAAATTCAACTGTCAAGAGTAATAACTAATCTCATAACTAATGCGGTTAAGCACAATAATAGAGGCGATCAGATCGGATTGTTTGTTGAACAGCAGGACGATAGAATACTTATTATGGTGGCTGATACAGGAAGGAGAATTCCTGATGAAAAGGCTGAGCATTTATTTGACCCTTTTGCTATGGGTGACGAATCCCGCAACAGCAAGGGCGGTTCAGGTCTGGGACTTTCCATTGCCAAGAAGATTGTTGAAATGCATGGCTATACAATAAAGCTGATTCAGCAGCCGGATATAATGAGATACAAACCGGCATCAAAATATGTGAAAATGTTTCTTATCACAATTTCGTTGGAGGGATGAGGGAAAAAGGAGACAGGGAACGGTTAATTTCTCTGTCTTCTTTTTTCGTGTCACAAAACATAATTTAATTTCGTTATATTATATAGTACGGCGTACATTAACAATGGAATAGGAGATGGGCGGGAATGTTAAAAGAAAAAAAAGATAACATTGCATTGATTGAAATGTTATACGACCGCTATGAGCAGCGCATATATAAGATTGCATATTCGGTTCTTAAGGACAGTTATCAGGCTGAAGATGCAGTTTCAGAGACATTTATTAAGGTTATAAAAAATGTCCGAAATATATGGACGATGGATCAAAAGAGGATGGACTCATATATAACAAAGCTTGCGAGAAACACAGCGGTCGATCAGTATCGGAAAAATAAGAGGGAGACAAGCAGGGTTGTGTCAGCGGATGCTGAGACGGACAGAGATAGCGGTATATCTCATAATCCGATTGAGGACATGATTGTGGCTTTCGGCAGTTCACAGCGGGTAAGAGAATTAGTTGATTTGCTTCCTGATAAATACAGAGAGGTTATTATCTGTATTGTGTTTCATGAACTTTCAGGAAGAGAGACTGCGTTAATGCTTGGCATTGGTGAAGGGACGGTCAGGAAGCGTTACGAGCGCGCAAAGAAAATTCTGAAAAAGAAGTTATCAACAGTTAAAGGATATAATGAGTATGGTAGGGTTGATACTCCGAATATTGAAGCGCCGAAAAGCACATTGGATGATGAGTGGACAGATACAAGTATAGAAGTGAGCAGTCACGAAAAGGGAGATGCTCAGATAAGGAGGTGTTTGTAATGGCAAAAGTATATCAATTTGATGGTGCATCAGCATTTGATAATAATGAAAATGGAGTTATGGATAGTAATGATTATGAAGAACATATTTTTTCTGATGATTATAAGAAGAAGAAACAACATATATTGGCTGCTTACCGGGAGTTGCCACAGGAAAGGTCTAAGTCAGTGGTCAAGGTAGCGGTGGCACTGCTTGCGGTTATGCTGATATCGGGAACCACATTGGCTTACGGAAGTGATTTGTTAGATGCATTCTTCCGGGAGGGGAAATCGAAAATAGACTCTAAATACCTGTTAACTAATCTTGCTGAAACAAGTTATGGCGGTGATGTAGAACTCTTGACAGATCCGGAAAATGAATATGTTGACGTTAAAGTGCTAACCGTGGGGAAGAGTAAGCATACAGTTACTGTGGCATATGTTATAACCTTGAATGATGTAGTGATTCCTGAGGTGGATGGCTATGTATTAACGGCGATTCGTCCAAGTGTTAAGAATGATAAGGTTATGGGAATTGTTGACGATATGCCTGATCCATATGAGAATAGTTATTTAGAGGATGGTGGTGTGATTAAAGGTTTGGATGGATTTTACAAAAAAGATACAGGACTTGCACCCAATCAAATATTGGTATATAACGAGTATCGATGGGACGATCATATTGATATTACGAGTGCTAAGGATGTTGAAATAACTCTTGACGGTATTTCTGGTTATTATATGTCAGAAAAATTGGATGATTCAGGCAATCCGGATACTATAATAAGAAAATTGATGCCGGAGAGATACACATGGAAGCTGATTATACCATTATCTCAAAGCGAGGATTATGTAGATTGTTGTTACGATATTGATGAAACGATAGATGTAGCTGATAATAAATATTGTATTCACAGAATTGATGTAACACCTATTACATTATCTGTGATGATTGATGCACATGGCATTGAGGTATTAAACGATACCGATTCTACTGAAGAAAAAACGTACGAAGGAAAACCTTCAATGTTAGATAAGGAAACCTTCGATTTTATGAATTTTATGACAGGAAAGATATATATGATTATGTCAGATGGCAAAAAAATAAAATGGGAGAATATAGGAAGTGCCACATCTGTAGAACATACCGATGATGGTTCGATTTCGATTGATTCATTTTGGTTCGATGTTCCAATTGATCCTTCACAAGTGGTGGGAGTTCAGGTAGATGGTAAGCTGATTATGTTTGAGGATTATAAGTAGGGACAAAAACATATTGACAATATAGAAGGAATCCATTATTATGTGATACACACGTGATGGGTTCCTTTTTATTTCTATAATTCTACTTAATCCAAGTATAAGTGAATTGAAGCAATAAACATGCACATTCTTGACAAAAGTTATAAAAAGTTATAAAATCAGACAAAAGTTATAAAAACTTATAAAAGTTGAATGAAAGTTATAAAGAATTATAAAAGGCGGTGCATTATGAATAATCCATTTACTTTGGCATTTGGACAACAGCCGGCACAGTTTATATCAAGAATTAGCCAGACAGAAGAGATTATAGAGACATTTACAGATGAAAGACCCTCAAGTCAGGTATATATGATTACCGGAATACGTGGTTCGGGAAAGACGGTAATGATGACATCTATAGCTAATGAGTTAGAGCAGGACAAGGAATGGATTACTGTAGAGCTTAATCCCACAAGGGACCTGTTAATTGGACTTGCTTCCAAATTATATTGTATCAAACCGCTCCATACACTTTTTACCAATGCAAAGCTGGATTTTTCTGCATTTGGTTTGGGGGTATCATTGGAAAACTCTGTACCAATAACAGATGAAGAAACGATGATTGAAAGTATGCTGAAAGAGATAGCGAAAAGTGGCAAAAGATTGTTGGTTACTATGGATGAAGTGACAAATAATGAATATGTTAAAGTGTTTGCAAGCACATTCCAGATTCTACTTAGAAAGGATCTGCCGATATATCTGTTAATGACAGGACTTTATGAGAATATATATAGTCTGCAAAATGATGAAGCCCTTACTTTTTTATACAGAGCTCCCAAGATTATGTTGGAGCCTTTGAGTGAGAATGCTATTGCTTCAAATTATAAGTCGATATTTAAGGTGTCGGTAGAGGAATCGATGAAAATGGCAAAGCTTACAAAGGGGTATCCCTTTGCATTTCAGGTATTGGGGTATCTGTGTTGGAAGTATAAGGATAAGGAACTTAATGAAGTGATTCCGGAATATGACCATTATCTTGAGGAATATGTGTATGAAAAGATATGGTCTGAATTGTCCGACCAAGATCGAAGAGTGGTTGCAGAATTGTCTTCGCAGAAAGAAATAAAGGTTAAGGAACTTAGGGATAAACTTAATATGAATTCGAGTGAGATGTCTGTGTATAGAAATCGGCTTGGTAAGAGAGGAATTGTGGATATTTCCAAATATGGATATATATCACTTAAACTGCCAAGATTTGATTATTATGTTAAAATGTGTGTGATGGATATGGAATGAAAACCGTCCAAATCTCGATTTTTTTATGAGATTTGGACGGTTGAATTAGAATATGTAATGGTTCTAGTGTAGGTGAATTGAATAACAAAATCTAACGCATCTGCTGTCTGATCCATGCTCCGGTCTCGGAGAGATCGTTTTCCGTCCAGCCGGATTTGGCAGATACACTGCTTTTTATAAGAGAAGACTTCTCATCCTTATTAGACACGTTCCAGGCACAGTAAGACAGATTGTTGTCATTGATAAGGTCAAACCATGCAGCGGCGGAGTCGTAATCCACCGAACCGTTGCCGGAAGCCTCGCAGATAGAAAATTCTGTTATGAATATAGGCAGTCCTGAATTTTTAGCTGTGGTCAATTTCTTTCTAAGCTCCTCCTTGTGGGTTGCAGCGTAGAAGTGCAGGGTGTACATAATGTTTTCGTAATTTTTTATAGGATCATTTGCTGCCGCATCCACGTCCTGAGACCAGGTCGGTGTTCCAACAACTATGATGGCATTGCTGTCATTGGCACGTATTATCGGAATAATATCTTCTGCATACTTTTTGATATCTGACCACCCTGTTCCGCCATTAGGTTCGTTACATATCTCATAAATGATATTATCGCTGTTCTTATATTCCGAAGAAATTTCCTCAAAAAACTTCTTCGCCTCGTCTTCATATTTCAACGGAGTCAGATCGTGAAGAATATGCCAATCCACGATAACATACATGCCAAGCGATGTGGCTTCATCTATGCCCTTTTTGACAAGTTCCTTGAGATTTTCTTTGTTGCCGTCTGTACAATAGCCCCCATTCTCATCAGTGTACATGGCAAGTCGAATCACATTTGCGCCCCAGTCGTCTCTGAAAGTCTCAAATGCATCTTTATTCACATAGTCAGGAAACCAGGCAAGACCATGAGTACTTACACCCTTTAACTGATACTTGCTTCCGTTCTTATCTACAATATCAGTACCTTTAACTGAAAGAGCGCCGTGATTTGCAAAGGGGGTACCGGACTCAGCTTTTACATTCTTCTTATTGGAAGAGTTTTTCTTGACGGTATCATTGGGTGTAGCATTGTCGTTGACGGTATCATTGGGTGTAGCATTGCCTTTGCTGTTATCATCACTGTGACTTGCCGTTTGGGTGGTATCCACTTTATTACCGGCAATATATAGTTCGCCATTTTTGGACATTTTAGCGGCGTCCTCCTGATGACTAAATGCAAGCTGTACGCCTACATTTACGGCGGTGCCGGACTCGACAGAAGAATTATAACTTTCCGGTGTTATCGTAATTTGTCCGTTTTTTATCTCAAATTTGCCGTTCCATCCGGAGAGAACTTCTGCATCAGAAACACCGTCAAACATAATAGTCCAGTCATTTACGGTTTTGCCGGAATTGTTGCGGAAATCTATATCGAATTGTGTGACAAATTTACCATCCTGTTCCCATGAATTGGAAGGATTTAAAACGACTTCATAAAGATTCTGTTGAGAAGTATTTTTCTCATCGGTAGCTTGAGGATCACTTGTCGTATTCAAAGAGTCTGAATCTAAAGAGCTGTCTTTTTCGCTGGATTCACTGGGAATTTCCAAGGTGGAGTTTTCGGTTGAAACCGCAAGATCTTTATTGGTTTGACTGCCGGTTTTTCTTCCGACTATGATTCCTGTTACCAAAGAGACAACCAGTAATAAGACTACTGCCATTATTATCAATATCTTGTGATTATTTTTGAAATTCATTGTGTGCTTCTCCTTTATAGAATTGCCTAAGAGTGAATCCTTTCCTATAATGATATTATCTCTAAGAACTTCTGCTTTGGTACGGGCTTTGAAAAGAAAAATCCCTGCAGATAATCGACACCCAATACTTTGAGCATTTCAATATGTTCTTTGTTTTCCACCCCTTCGACTAAAACTTTGCAACCTAAATCGTGAATCATGTTAACACTGTTTTTCAAAATGATACGACCGTTGGAGTTTTTCTCTGCGCTCCACAATATACTCTTATCAATCTTCACAACATCAAAGTCAAGGGAGAAAATACCCTCCATATTAGAGTATCCGGTACCATAGTCATCCATGGAAAGCAGAAAACCTTTTGATTTCAATTTCTTTGCGACTTTGGACAATACCTGATAATCCTCTGCTCCAACGGATTCGGTTATCTCGAAGTTGAGCATGGCATGCTCTATATTATACTCGCCTACAATATCTGTGATATGTTCAAAAAAGCCGGGTCTGATACATTGAATAACGGAAAGGTTGACATTTATACAATCCATTCCATGCTCTGCAGGCACGCCGCTTTCAAGGAAGGTACAAACTTCCCGGAGTACATAATCGTCTATTTCTTCTACAAGTCCGATCTGTTCTGCAACGGGAATGAACTCTTCCGGTGAGATATATCCGATGGAATCATCATTCATTCTTACCAATGCCTCCGCACCGTGAAGTGAGGAACCTATAAGATTATATGTAGGTTGATAATAAACCTCGAATTTCTCTTCCCTGAGACTTCTCTTTATGGCTCTTTCTATCTCTGCCCGTCTGAGCAGCCAGGCCAGATTGATTTCGTCTTTATTGGCATTTGCAGGTATTATACTGTCAGAGATAAACATTACGTCATCACCAGAGTTAAGTTCTCCCGGTAAAGAAGAACTGATAACGACCGCTTCTAACAGCACTTCTGAATTGGATATGTACCATCTGTCCTCAAACCTTGATATAATATTATCTCTGATTCCTTCTATCTTTGCGTCTTTATATCCGGAAAAAGTGATTACGAATGTTTCCGGATTAGGGTGATAAATATTGTAACGGGGCACCAGGGTTTTCAGATATGTTGCAACAACCTCTGTCAGAATGTCGTCATTAGCAGAGCCTGTAATACGCTCGATTACGTCTGCATTTAATATCTTTATAAACAGCATATGTACATGCTCTTTCATGATTTGGAAATTATGAACATCCATCTGTAATGCTTTTCTGTTATAAATGTTGGTGTCAGAATCCAGCCTGTCGTCTTCGTTCTCTACGGCAAGCATAACGCCCATAAGGGCTATTGACTCTGCGAACAATTCACTTTTGATGTTGATATTAAACAACTGAATAAGAATTCCGGCTAAGGAAAGCGTGAAGAAATATATTAGGGCTATACGTCTTCTTATATTAATGGCATTCCATGAAAACAAAAGTTCAATAACAGATAAAATGAAATATAATCCGGCAACGCCATATATCAGGTATTCCGCCAAATTTCTGTGAAACTTAATTGCCTTATCATAGTAGAAAACAAAGTGGAAGATAGGATTAAGAAGTACGAATACTTCCGTAATGATAAGCGGAATGCTGATTAAAATATTCTGAAGAATAGACCGCTTTCGAATCTTTCCGGTAACGCTAAGCACGTAGTAATAGAGCAGTGGACATAGCGCGGAATGTAATAAAAAATACAAAAACTGAAACGACTCAAGGAAATAATAAGCCGTATTGCCGGTTGAAGCCCATGGCTCTGTAATTGCAGCTCCGGTAGTAGAAAAAGCGTTGAAAATCAGTATAAACATCATGAATATGAATAACTTATTCTGTATACGATCCGTCCTTTTTTGCAAAAACGTGAACATGAGTACCGTAAAACAGATGGTAAGTGTTGCGGCGTAAAATGCAATGTGAAATTCGTTAATTATATGCATAGATATCTCCTGTTCAAAAATCCTCTGTTCATAAGTGTATTTTATGATTGTAACATATATAAAGTAAAAAACCTACATATTTTAATAAAAACTTAAGAATTAGCAGGTTCCATTTATATAAATTATGTGATATAACAGTATTCGGCAGATGTAAATATTAGGGAATACAGACAATAAGAAAGGAATCGGATGATATGATGGAGAAGCAGGTTTTAAATAATATAATCAAAGACTGTCGTACTCCTGCATATGTATTTGATGAAAGTGTTCTTGCGGCTCATGTACAGAATATAAGGAAGTATTTATCGGAGAACATCTCTCTTTGCTATGCCATGAAAGCCAATCCTTTTCTTACAAAGCTCATGTCAGGACTTGTCGACCGCTTAGAAGTATGCTCGCCGGGAGAATATGACATATGCATAAAGCATAATATTAACCCCGGTCAAATTGTTGTTTCGGGTGTCAACAAGACCGAAGAATCCATGCGCCATATCATGTCCTACAGCAAGGGTAGTGGTATATATACTATAGAATCGCCTATGCACTATTCGATAATAAAGAAACTTGTTACTTGTTCGCAAGAGGTGCAATCCGGTGAAAATCCACATGGAGATGCAGGTGAATGTGAGATGATCAATGAACCTGCACCGGGTGGAAATGTGGATTATAATGGCAAAATCAATGTTATGCTTCGATTGTCCGCAGGTAATCAGTTTGGGATGGACAAGGAAACTTTGATGAATACATTGACGCGGATAAAGGAAGATGGGCTGGTTGGCATTTGTGGCATTCAGTATTACAGCGGAACGCAGAAGACTGAAAAGAAGATGATAACAGAGCTTAAAATGCTTGAGGAACTGGGGAAAGAACTGACAGCTGCAGGTTTTTCAGACCTTGAACTTGAATACGGGCCGGGACTTTTCATCTCTTATTTTGACGATGGCAAAGCTATAAAGAGTGAAGATGTTGAGGACGAAGATTCATATGGCAGACAAGATGGATTATACGAGCAGTTGACTACATTGAATAATACTTTATCTGGCATCAGTTGTTACAGGCATATCAGTATTGAACTGGGAAGATACATCGCTGCTTTATGCGGTTCATATATAACGAAGATAATTGATATAAAACATACCAAAGATACCAATTATATAATTATTGATGGTGGGATACATCAGATTAATTATTACGGGCAGATGATGGGTATGAAACTTCCTTATATTAAGCATATAAAAAGAGCAGATAATGATATTTTGCAAAAAGATGCAGTGGACAATTCATCCGAAGACGATGATAACAGGATGTCGGACAACTACCCCGGTGACGATGATAACAAGATGTCGGGCAGAGAACAAGAGGAGTCAACCGGTCAGTACACCATATGCGGTTCTCTATGTACAACCAACGATGTTTTGGTGAGAAAGGCTATATTAGATTCGCCAAGCCCCGGTGATATTCTTGTTTTTGAAAAATGCGGTGCATATTCGGTAACGGAGGGAATGGCACTGTTCTTAAGCAGAGAACTTCCGCAGGTATTACTTGCAAAACAGGATGGTAGTGTTGAAATGATGAGAGACATTATTGAGACAAGTGAATTTAACTGCGGATAATTTTTGCCGGAGGGGCTGTTGGTCTGTTAATTGACAGGATTGACAGGGGGTTATTATGATACCCATATAATATGAGACACAAAGTGTTTTGGGTATAGATTTATATAAATTTGATTTTACAATAAATACAATAATATGGAGGATATTTAACATGGATGAATTACTTGAAATCTTAGAAGATCTATTACCGGGAGAAGATGTGGAAAATTGCACAACACTTATTGATGACCACATTTTAGATTCCTTCGGAATACTCTCGCTGGTCTCTGAAATAGAGGATAACTTTGAGGTGGAGATTTCCCCGGCAGAACTTATTCCGGAGAACTTCAATTCTGCAGCCGCTTTGTGGGACTTGATCTGCCGTCTCAAGGAGGAAGAATAAAGTGGAGTACCATTTACTCACATATAGTCTGCTGTTCCTTCCTGCGGTATTGTTTTTGTACAATTTAACTCCGGTCAAATTCAGATGGGTACTTTTACTTATTGTGAATTTTGTGTTTTACTGGATGATTAGCGGGAAATTGATAATATATTTTCTTCTTGCTTCGGTTATAACCTATCTGACGGGACTTGCCCTTGAACATGTGGCTGCCAATAGTTCCTTAAAGGGCAAAGCGCTGACAAAGAAAAAACGACCGGTTCTGGCAATAGGGATTTTATTAAACCTTTCCATGCTTATAATATTCAAATATCTTAAACTGGTTGGGATTAACCTGATTGCGCCGGTTGGAATATCTTACTATACACTTCAGACAATATCCTATATGACGGATGTGCACAGGAAGACGATTCCTGCCGACCATAATCCGGGAAGATTAATTCTGTATCTCAGTTTTTTCCCACAGGTCATAGAGGGTCCCATCAGCAGATATTCGGAGGTTGCAAATGACCTCTATGCCGGTAAGAATCTTGAATATAAGAATATCACCTTTGGTTATCAGCGTATATTATGGGGGCTTTTTAAGAAAATGATCATTGCCGATCATTTGGCTCCTGCTGTATACAAGATATTTCTTCATCCGGAGCAATATGACGGTTCTTCCATAGCTATGGGAGCAATATTATTTACAACTCAGTTATATGCGGAATTTTCGGGATGCATGGATATCATAATCGGTAGTGGGGAGACTTTGGGAATAACATTGCCTGAGAACTTCAGACAGCCCTTTTTTGCAAAAAACGCGTCGGATTTCTGGCGCAGATGGCATATTACATTGGGAACCTGGTTGAAGGATTATATATTTTATCCTATTTCCCTCGCAAAGCCCATCAAAGATGTTACGAAGTCTGCTAAGAAGAAAGGTCATCTCGGATTCAGTAAGATGTTCGGACCTACAGTTTCTCTCTTTTTTGTGTGGTTGACCAACGGAATTTGGCATGGCGCAGGCTGGACATATCTGTTTTACGGAATGTACTATTTTGTACTGATATTTTTCGAGATGTTGACAGAGCCTTCATTTGAGAAATTCTATGTTAAGCATAATATCAACTCTGACGGCAAGATTCTGACAGTTCTTAGAGCAATCAAGCTGTTTTTTATTGTCAATATAGGCGAGATGTTCTTCCGTGCCACATCAATGAAACAGGGTTTTTCCATGTTCAAACAGATATTGTTTGATTTTCATATATCCAGTCTTCCGGAAACAAACTTCGGAATAGATAATTATGACATACTGTTATGTATGGGCGGGGTTATGCTTCTGTTCATAGTTGATGTGATACATGAAAAGGGTATCAGTATCAGAGAAAAGATTGCAGGATACAGGTTGCCGCTGCGCTGGGCTATATGGTATGCAATGATATTTGGAATTATTATTATGGGTGCATACGGTGCGGGCTATACGGTAATGGATATGATATATGCGGCATATTGATGTGCCGATTCTTATTGCACGCATACATGCATTAAGAGTATTACAATTATGGTCATAGATTATAAGACGGTGATAATTACTGTTATAGATTATAAGACTGTAATAATAACTCCCATAGATTATAAGACTGTGATAATCGCAAACTTAGATTATAGAATTAATATATATTCAGGTAGAAACAATGAGTAGTGAGCAGGGAATTAACAAAAATACAATATCTAATATAGTATCAGCCGCTGCATTTATTATTATAGGTGTAGCAGTCGTTATTCTTTTGTCTCTCCTGTTCGGCAGGAAAGACGGATTACGGGTATATGATTCATTATCTGTAAATGTTAAAGCTAACGATATCAAATCAGAACCGGATAATAGTATTCAGGTTCTGTTCTATGGTGACAGTGAGGGGTATGCAGCATTTTATCCAAAACTTCTGGAATCAGAATACAATATTAATTCCTTTGTATGTGCAACAGCAGCTCAGCATCTGTGTGACAGTTATGCTATAATGAATGAGAATGTCAAAACTCAGTCCCCTAAAGTCATTGTATTGGAAACCAACTGCCTTTATCGTAATTTGGACGATGATGAGTTTGGTAAAGATATTGTAATGAGATATCTGTATGATAAGTCAGATCTTTTCGCATATCATTCAGATTGGAAGATAGTTGCGAGAAAGGCTTTACCTAAGAAGCGTGAGGTCAACAGAAGGAAGAATAGAGGGTTTGTTGTCCGAAAGGGTGTAATTCCTTATAAGGGCGGCAAATACATGAAGAAAACCGATAGTGTGGAAAAGATACCGGAGACTAATATAAAGTATCTGGAGCAGATCAACAGTTTTTGCAAAGAACACAATATTGCTTTTGTTCTGGTTAGTGTTCCTTCGCCCACCAATTGGAGTTACAAAAGGCATAACGGGGTAGCTGAATGGGCCTTATCTAATTCAGTTACTTATATTGACCTCAATCTGGAGAAAAGTCTTAAGATTAACTGGAAAAAGGATTCCAAAGACGGCGGTGATCATATGAATCTTGCGGGTGCAAAGAAGGTTACCCGATTCTTAGGCAGGTATTTGGCAGACAACTATAATCTTAAATGAAATTTATACTACATAACAGAAAGGCATCAGGTTATTGCATCAATGAATAATACACAAACACTACGGCATAATATACTTAACATTTCTTTATTTATACTGGGAACAATTATTATTTCTTCTTTACTCTGCATTTTTTTCGCACAAGTGACAGACGTCTATATGTACGATATATTGGCGGTCAAGGTAAAGTGTGACGATCTTCTTTTGGAACCCGATAACAGTATTCAGATTCTATTTGTCGGTGACAGTGAATGTTTCTCTTGTTTTGACTGCAACTATTTATATGATAAATATGGATATACTTCTTTTAATTGCGGAACCGGTCGACAGAAGATATGCGACAGTTATGCAATTGCCTATGAAGCATTTAAAAATCAAACACCCCAAATCATCGTTCTCGAGACAAATAATCTTTTTCGGAATGTATCAACCGACGAGGATAGTAACGATCCTGTACTCAACTTTCTGATTAAAAATGTCCCGTTGTTTTCTAATCATTCATACTGGAAGCCTGCTATAAGAAAGTTCATGCCCAAAGATAGGGAGACAAAACGCAGGAAAAACAGAGGATTTGTGGGAAAAGATATAATAGTGCCCTATAATGGCGGCAAATATATGAAGAAAACCAAAAAAGTCAAAAAAATCAAGCCTGATGAAATGGAATATTTGGATAAAATAAATGATCTTTGTAATGAGAAAGGGTGCCGTCTGATTCTGGTAAGCACCCCCTCTCCGGTAAACTGGAATTATAAGAAACATAATGGCGTGAAAAAATGGGCCAAGGAACATTCCGTAGATTACCTGGATCTTAATCTTGACAAGGATATAGGTATCAACTGGAAAAAGGATTCCAAAGACGGCGGTGATCATCTCAATAAATATGGCGCGAAGAAAGTCACCACGATTTTTGGAAAATATATTCGGGATAACTATAATATCCTCTCCATACCCACTTTATAGGGGATAAGGCCGCAATACTCGTAGAACTTCATTGCATCGGGATTGCACGACCACACATTAAGGGTTACATTATAACATTCAATGGATTTTGCGTATTCGATTACATGGTCATATAAAGTTTTACCCACATGTGCTCCGCGATGATTCTCGTCAACGCATATATCATCAATGTATAAAGTCTTAATATCAGTAAGCACATTGTCATTTATATGCTGTTGAAGGATACAAAATGCGTGTCCAAGTACATCGTCATTCTCGTCAACGCACACAAATACAGGAGTGTCGTCCTTTGACAGCACATCTGCTAACTGCTCCTTCGTATACTTTGTGGCCGGACCTTTGAAAAGATCCGGTCTCCCTTTGTGGTGCACCATATCCACCTGCACCAGAAGATTCATAATACTATCAATATCTTTGTTTTCGGCTCGTCTTACAATATTCATGTTTTATTCCGTTCTCCTTAATTACTTATATCATTTATATGATTAATTATATATTCTGTTTGCAATATCTTCAATTAAAAAATATTAATAAGTTAAAAATCCCCTTTACAAATCGAAAAATTAGTGGTATAGTACATAACAGTTTAACACTTTTATGCATTAAAGTGCTAAAGAGACAGGAAAGAGAGGTTCTGAAATATGAAAGAATTATCAAAGTTGATGGGCTATCGCCCGGAGATTAAGGTTATCGACGCAACACTTAGAGATGGGGGATTGGTGAATGACTTCTATTTCACCGACCGGTTTGTTAAGGATTTATACCAGGCTAATATAAGAGCCGGTGTTGATTATATGGAGATTGGTTACAAGGCTGACAAGACCATGTTTGATGTGGATAAATTCGGAAAGTGGAAGTTCTGTGATGATGAGGTTATCCGCGAGGTTATTGGTGAAAATGAGAATACCGGACTTAAACTTGCGGTAATGGCTGATGTGGGGCGCTGCAATTACAAAGAGGATATTGCTCCTAAGGCTGAAAGCCCGATAGATCTTATAAGAGTTGCAACATATATCAACACAATTCCTGCGGCAGTGGATATGATTGAGGATGCTACTAACAAGGGATATGAGACAACCTGTAATATAATGGCAATTTCCAATGCGCAGGAGTCAGACCTTAAGGTGGCGCTTGATGTTCTCGGTCAGTCTCCTGTGAAGACTTTCTATATTGTAGATAGTTTTGGCGCACTTTTCCCTGAGCAGATTGCCAGAATTGCCGATGTTTATATGGAGTTTGCCACAAAGTATAACAAGCAGGTAGGAATGCATGCGCACAATAATCAGCAGCTTGCTTTTGCCAATACTATAGAGGCAGTAGGTGACGGTGTTAACTGGCTTGACGGAACATATTCCGGAATGGGAAGAGGAGCAGGCAACTGTCAGATGGAACTGCTTTTGGGATTCCTTAGAAATCCGAAGTTTAACATTTATCCTGTGCTTCAGTTCATAGAGGAACATATGATGCCGCTTAAGAAGGAAGGGGTTAAATGGGGTTATGATCTTCAGTACATGATGACCGGTATCCTTAATCAGCATCCGAGAACGGCAATAGCATTTACCAATGAAGGCAGAGAGGATTACTGTGAGTTCTACAAGGAGATAGTTATTCAGGATTGAAGAGCACAGGTCACGGAAATGCAAAATGAATCTGAACTGTTAGAAGATATGCTTTCATCAACGGAGAATTATCGAAAAGCAGCGGATAAATGGTGCATTAAGTTCTGCGATCACTTCTCGTCGGGAGAAGATAATTTTGGTTTGTGAATATTGTTTAAGAAGGATCATGAGTATCATGGTCCTTTTTTATAAACTATGATATATTCCGTTAGCACAATAGATGGAAGAGATGTTGCCAGAAAAATATATTTGTACATTTTATACAAAAATACAACGAGTTTTCTACTTGATTTGTGCAATATTTTGCAATAAAATAATAATAGTATTATATACTTTTTTTCGTTGTTTTCAAACATGGAAGTGATAGTAATAACAGATTATGGGGATTTTGAGTATATAATCGGCAGGGAACTCGTTTTACATGGATGTAAAGTAGAGGTGAAATATGGGTGAGAATGCAATTATCTATTATGAAAATTATTCGCCGGTCGGGGATATTTTAGTTCTGGCAACCTGTTTTGTATTTATTATTCTAATAGGGTCGGCATACATAAGTAAGACTAAGAATTTTGTGCTTTTTCGTATTATGATAGGTCTTCTTATGCTTGCAGGTAGTATGGGTATAATGTATCATGTATCCCTTAATGCCCTCGACAGATTTTCTGTATCTTTAATCTATGTCTTTCGTATTGTCTATCACATGTCTTTATTTGGCAATCTGTTTCTATATGTTCTATATGCAATGATTCCTTTGCGTCTTGATAAGGAATCGGACAAACGGTATGCTATTATAGCCGGAATCGGTTTTGTTGTCATGTTTATATATGAGTCATTGGGCTCTATATTAGGTTTTGGCTTTCACATTACTAATGATGGACGAATCGTAGAGGGCTATAATGTATTTGCCATAGGATATATTTTCTATATTGGAATTTTGTTATACATACTTATCAAGTACAGGAATCGGTTGGCAAAGCCTATTATCGTTGGAGTCATCGGCTCATATACAATATCTGTTATGATGATGTCCATTCAGGGTATGTGTCATCAGACTTCTTATACTACGTCCACATTTCTTTTTCCCACATTTACACTTCTCTATCTGATACATGCCAATCCATATGATATAGAGATTGGGGCGGTAAATGTGATGGCCTTCGAGGATATGATAAAGTATTCCTATTCCCATAAGAAGGAAATGCTCCTGATGAGTCTTTTTATGCATGACTTCGAGGGGACGGGGAAGAAATATCCTGAAGAGATTCAACAGACCATTAGACATTTTTACAGTGATTTCTTTAAAGGTGCAGTGCTTTTTCAGATTACAAGCGGAAGAATGATATTGGCGGTAGATATAGTTAAGAATCCTTCCTATGAGAATTCCATCAACCATATGCTGGGTAGTTTTCAGGAGGCATATCCCAAATATAAGAAAGATTTCAAGATCACTATTCAAAGGACAGTAGATATAATCAGTGAGGAAAATGATTATGTTGATTTTGTCAAGTATATTGAGTCAGGTATGAAGGAAAATGATGTACATTTTGTTGATGAGAAAGATGTTAAAGATTTCTATGAACATAAGTATATATTAACACAGTTGGCAGATATCAACGCAAGGAAGGATCTCGATGATCCGAGAGTAGAGGTATATTGTCAGCCGGTATTCAATATCCTGACAGGCAAATATGATACGGCTGAGGCGTTGATGAGACTCAAACTTGATGAACTGGGACTGGTGTTTCCGGATAAATTCATTCAATTAGCGGAGGATAATAATTACATTCATACTTTAAGCAGAATAATATTGCATAAGACCTGTATGCATATTAAGTCAATGCTTGACTGTATGTATTTTGTTAAGAGAATATCCGTTAATTTTGCTGTGTCTGAGGTGCGGGAGGAGAACTTCTGCAAAGATATTAATGATATTATCAATGCAAGTGGAATACCCTATGAGAAGATTGCAATTGAGATAACGGAAAGTCAGAACGATAAGGATTTCATCGTTATGAAGGACAAGATAAATGAGCTTCGTGAGCATGGAATAAAGTTTTATCTGGATGATTTCGGAACCGGTTATTCTAATTTTGAGCGTATCATGGAACTGCCTTTTGACATTATCAAGTTTGACAGGTCGTTGGTGCTTGCCTGTGGAACTGATTACAAAGCACAAAAGATGGTTTATCATCTTGCGAGAATGTTCAGTGATATGAATTATTCCGTACTTTATGAAGGTGTCGAGACCAGTGAAGACGAAGAAAAATGCAAGAATATGTGTGCAAGATATCTTCAGGGTTACAAGTATTCCAAACCTATACCTATCGAGAGACTGACTGAGTATTTTGAGAAGGAATCGGCATAATTGCAGGTGATTATGTTTTGAAGATTGGGAATTTGAATAGTAACAATTATAATAAATTTACAAATGTAGCAAGAGAAATTGACGAACAAATTAAAAACCTTTATAATATAATCCTACAGCTGATGTGGGATTATTTTTTTCATTTATCTGCTGAAGATTGATTTAGGAGGAGGTAAGTATGAAGGTAAGAAAGACGGGGATTTCAGTAAAGATTATTATTGCTTTCATTTCATTGTTGTTGGTCTCGGATGTGTTGATGGGGATACTTTTATATAACAAATGTAAGGGTATCATAGAAAAGCAGATTAAAGAAAGTGCAATGAATGTTGACAAGTGTGTTGCGGCATCTGTAAATGGTGAACTGCTTGCCACGATTGAAAAGGGATCCGAGGGCAGTGAGGCGTATGAAACGCTTGTTGGAGAGCTTAGACTATTCCTTGATAACAGTGGGGTTGAGTATGTGTATACAGTTGGTCTGGACGGAGATGACCATGTGGTATTCTTAGTTGACTCCGACCCTGATGAGCCGGGACTTCCGGGAGATGATTTCGGCGATATGTCAGACGAACTCAAACAGGCATTTGAGGGTGAGACTTCTGTTGACAACGAGCCTTATACAGATGAATGGGGCACACATATAAGTGCATATAGCCCTATATATAGCGGAAATGAGGTCGTGGGACTTGCCGTTGTGGATGTGAGTGCAGATTCCATAAGTGCTCAAAGTAAGAGTATGCTGGGAATTATAATAGCCATATGTACTATAATGCTTGTAATAGGTGTTATTATTCTCTTTATTATCAGCAATATTCTCAGATCAGGATTTAAGACACTTAATAACAAGATAGTTGACCTTATCGAGGGTGATGGGGACCTCACCAAGACCATAGATATTACTTCCGGCGACGAATTTGAACTGATTGCCGAGAACATTAACAAACTCTTGTGGTTTGTCAGAGAAATTCTTGAACATATATCCAAGGATTCGGATTCGCTTCATGTTGCGGTAACGAATATATCGGGAGATATGGAGCAATCCAGAGGGGATGCAACTGAGGTGAGTTCCACAATGGAAGAACTGTCTGCGTCAATGGAAGAGACCGCTGCTTCAATGAACCGTATAGTGCAGCTTATGAATGAGATTGCAGACGCCTTTGGCAATATTGATAACAAGATTCGAGAGGGAAGCGATTTCTCCGATACAATGAAGAGTGATGCAATCCGAGTGGGTGAAAATGCAATTTCTGAGAGAGAAAATGCCAAACGACGAGTGGAAAATATGGAGAACACGGTTAAGAGCCGTATCGAGAGATCAAGAGCAGTAGACCAGATCAGAGTTCTTACAGATAACATTATAGATATAACGGATCAGACTAATCTTCTTGCGCTAAATGCTTCAATAGAGGCGGCCAGAGCGGGTGAAGCCGGGCGCGGATTTGCTGTAGTTGCTACGGAGATAGGTCAATTAGCGACTAATTCTGCTAATGTTGCCACAGAGATCCAGACTATTTCAGCGGAGGTCATCTCAGCGGTTAACGACTTAGCTGAAGAGGCTGCAACCATGATCAATTTCATCAACGAAAATGTTATGAAGGGTTATGGTGATCTTGTTGGCACAAGTGAAGAATATCGGAAGAGTGCGGAACGTATTGATGAGATCATGCAGGAATGTGCAGCATTTAGTGTAGAGATCAAAAAGGATATCGATGATATCAAAGAACATACAGACAATGTTAATACCGTAGTTGAAGAGGCGGCTTCCGGTGTTATCCACGCCACCGAGAAGACTCTTGATATGTCAGAACACCTTGGAAGGATTGGCGAGGAAGCTAATTCAAGCAAAGATATGACCAATGAACTCTTTAATGAGGTCAATCATTTCAAACTATAGGCGCAAAATGCTGATTCTTTTGAAACTATAATCCAAAGATAGATCATATCGCGTAAGAGTCGGATTAACATTATGAATTTTAACCGGAGATAATAAATGACAGAACGATTATTGGCAGCAGTAAGAGATGGGAAAAAGTTAACGTACAGACAACAGTTAAAGCTGGTGTGGCAATTGTCCGCACCAGCTATTTTAGCTCAGTTATCTTCCATATTGATGCAATATATAGACGCATCAATGGTGGGAAAATTGGGAGCTAATGACTCCGCCTCAATAGGTCTGGTTTCTACTACCACCTGGCTTATCGGTGGATTATGTGCTTCTGTGGGAACGGGATTTACCGTACAGATTGCTCACAGGATTGGTGCGAAAGAGGAAGAAAAAGCCAGGAGTATAGTTAAACATGGTATTTTGGGCGTTATACTGTTTTCTGCATTTTTTGCGGTTCTCGGAGTTCTTATCCACAATAAACTGCCGGTATGGATGGGTGGCTCCCCGGAAATTTGCGCTAACGCATCTAAGTATTTTCTTATATATGCCATAAGCCTTCCGGCACTTCAGGTAGTATATACGGCAGGCGGTATGATTCAATGCAGCGGCAATATGAAGCTGCCGAGTATTGTAGATATTATGATGTGTGTGCTTGATGTGGTGTTTAATTGGATTATGATATTTCCCACAAGAACGATTCATATAGCAAAGTTGTCATTTAAGATGCCCGGATTGGGACTTGGGGTTATAGGAGCGGCATTGGGAACAACGGCTGCGGAAGTATTATGTGGGGGAATCATGTTTTATTATCTGCTGGTCAAGTCACCTTCTCTTCATCTTAGAAAGGAATCATACAAGGGAAATCTTTCTGAGGAGTTATCGAAAGCGGTAAGGATTGCACTGCCGGCTTCCGTTGAGTCTGTTATAATGGGCTTTTCCTATGTGGCATTTACTAAGATTGTGGCACCCCTGGGAACGATTGCGCTGGCGGCTCATTCCTTCTCGATAACGGCGGAGAGTCTGTGCTATATGCCGGGTTATGGTATAGGGCATGCGGCTACAACCATTGTGGGACAGAGTATTGGGGCAGGAAGAAAAGATATAACCAAGAAACTTTCATGGTTTGCGACGGGACTTGGTATAATTATAATGACATTGATGGGAGTCCTTTTGTATATTTTTGCACCGCAGATGATAGGTCTTCTTTCCCCGGACCCCGCAATCAGAGAATTGGGAACAACAGTGCTTAGAATAGAGGCTTTCGCAGAGCCGATGTATGCAGCATCTATTGTGGCGGCAGGAGTATTCAGAGGTGCCGGTAAGACTTTGACTTCCAGTGTCCTTAATCTTGTCAGTGTATGGTTTGTGAGAATACCGCTTGCAACATTTCTTGCACCGCATCTTGGACTTTCCGGTGTGTGGATGGCAATGTGTGTGGAACTTATCGTGCGTGGAACGCTGTTTTTGATATGGCTTAAGAAATGGAAGGTTTGATTGAATATAATTCATTATAAGTATATAAAACATTTTAGATGGATAGCTGGAGTATTTCTTCTAGGTATCCATTTTTATTATTTATAAATGAGTGAAATAAGGTATGAATAATTATGACAATATAGCAGATAATAAAACAAAATGTATTTTGTTAAGGTGGATAACAATGGGAAACAATATAGAATATCTTAAGAGATATGGGGAGGAGATGGATCAATTTCTGGATATACAGTTTGAAAAGGGTGTAAGATATGCAAGTCCTCCTGAGGCTTACGAGGATTTTAAGAATTATTATGATAAAAGGCTAAAGGCAGCCGGACAGGCAGGCAAGAGGATATTGACGGAGAAACCGGATTCATTTATGTAAGGTGGAATCATCCGTGAAAGTATATGTGTCTGTAACGGACAGAGTCATCCCGGAAAATATATGTACCTGTAACAGATAGTGGTATTATAGTACTTTGGTAATTATAGACAGGTATTGAAATGCCTGATTTATGGTGCATTTTTTTGTGTGATATGTTATACTTAATTAGTTTGAGATTTATTGTAGATGAAAGCAGTATCATTCGCGCTTTGGTAATATGCTCAAAGAAGAATAATACCTGTTTTTTCAAAAAATATATTGTAGAGGATAACATTATGCATAAAGAATTTGTTATGGGAAATGAAGCGATTGCACTGGGAGCTATGGCAGCGGGAGTCGGGGTAGTATCCGGTTATCCCGGGACACCGTCCACAGAGGTGCTTGAAGCGGTTGCAAAGAGAAATGACGGCAATACATATGTGGAATGGTCGGTTAATGAGAAAGCCGGACTGGAGGTGGCAGCAGCTGCGGCCTACTCCGGAACAAGATCTATGGTGACGATGAAACAGGTTGGATTAAATGTTGCGTCAGATCCCCTTATGAGTCTTGCATATATTGGAGTTAAGGGCGGAATGGTGATTATGGTGGCTGATGATCCGGGTCCTATATCATCCCAGACGGAGCAGGATACCAGAACCTTCGGCATGTTTGCCAAGCTGCCTGTATTTGATCCCTCGTCGGTAGCCGAGGCTTATGGAATGATTCAGACGGCATTTGAAATGTCTGAGAAATATCATACTCCTGTTATATTCCGTTCCACAACAAGGGTATGTCATGCATACAGTGCCATTAATGTAAAGGACAAAGAGGAATACTATAAGAATGTTCAAAGTGGGAATCAATCTGACGCCGGGAATACCGAAGGTGCCAAAACTTCGGGATTTGTCAAGGATTCTAACAGATGGGTAATATTCCCAAGACTTTCCTATGCGAATCACAAGATGATAGAAGAACGGCTTCCTGTAATGGGCGATGAGTTAGGAGAGCTTGAGTATAATAAATTATCTGCGGTTAATAATTGCGATGCTCTTGAAATAAATAAGAATACTGATAAAAAGTCTGAAGAAGAGAAGGATGACAATTTAACTGCGGTTAATAATTGCGATGACAGCAAATGCAGAAAGGGTATAGCCTGTGGTGGAATAAGCTATGAATATGTTAGAGAAAGTCTGCATGGCATTTCCGAAAGACAGGGTTCTCCAGGTAAAGAATCAGCTATAGACTTTATAACTGACTTATGCATTTTCAAAGTTGGAACACCACATCCGTTTCCCGAAAAGAAGGCGGTTGAATTCCTTGAAAAAGTCGATGAAGTGCTGGTCGTAGAGGAATTAGATCCTATGATAGAGCGCATGCTGCTTATGACAGCAGGCAAATATCACATTGATGTCAAAATAAAGGGAAAACTTACAGGTAATGTGAAAAATGCCGGTGAAAACTCAGTAGAGAGTGTTTCGGAAAGTATTTATGATTTTTTGAATATACATAATAGTGAGGCTGCTGATCGGGGAATTGACAAAATGGATTCGGACGATAATAGTTCAGAAGCCGGAACAGATGGTAATATAATCAAGCCGGAAGATGTCGCGCAACCTGAACTTCCTATAAGACCTCCTGTGCTTTGTGCCGGATGTCCTCACCGGGCATCCTTTTATGCGGTCAAGCAGGCGATGAAGGGAAAGAAAGCGATATTCTGCGGTGATATCGGTTGTTATACGTTAGGTAATGCCAAACCTCTTGATATGGTGGATACCTGTCTATGCATGGGTGCCGGAATCACGATGGCGCAGGGCTTTTCTGTGGTAGAGAAGGATACGACATGTTTTGCATTTGTTGGCGATTCAACATTTTTTGCCTCAGGTATGACCGGAGTGGTTAATGCGGTATATAATCAGCATGACATGGTATTGGTAGTGCTTGATAATTCCACCACAGCCATGACGGGGCACCAGCCTCATCCGGGAACGGGTAAGACAATGATGGGCGATATTGTGAATAAGGTAAGCATAACAAAGATATTAGAGGCTGTCGGACTTACCGAGATACGGACTGTGGATCCGTTAGACCTCCCTAAGGCAGTCGAGACTGTCAGGGAGCTTGCTGACAAGCCGGGGGTTAAAGCCGTCATTTTCAAGTCGCCTTGTATTGCTTTGTTCAAGCCGGAAAAGACATGTAATATAGATTCGGATAAATGTATTAATTGCAAGAAATGTATCAATGAATTAGGATGTCCCGCCATTACAGTAAATGAGGGTAAAGTTGTAATTGAACCCGCCCTTTGTACCGGTTGTGGGTTGTGCACGAAGGTGTGTCCTGTAGGGGCAATAAAATAAATTATCATTTAATATATGAAAAGAGGAACAATATGAGCAAAAGTGTAATATTATGTGGTGTGGGTGGTCAGGGAACCGTACTTGCATCAAAGTTAATTTCATATGCAGCCATGGCGAAGGGAGAGGATGTGAAATCTGCCGAGACTATCGGAATGGCGCAGCGTGGCGGTAGTGTCACAAGTCATGTGCGGATGGGTGAGAACGCATTTTCTCCTCTGATTCCTCAAGGGAAGGCTGATGTTATGATAGCCTTTGAGCCGGCAGAAGCAGTGAGAAATCTCTCATATATCAAAGAAGACGGGGTGGTAATCGTCTCTAAAAAGGCGGTTAAGCCTGTAACTGCATCACTTTCGAAAAAAGTCTATGAAGGTAAGGATATGCTTGATTACCTTGAGAAAAAGGTGAAACGTCTGTTGGTGGTCGACGGTGAGAAGGCGATGGCAGAGCTTGGTTCATCAAAGGTATTGAATGTTGTCCTGTTAGGTGCAGCTATTGCCAGCGATGAGATTGATCTGTCCATGGATGAGATTCGGGCTGCCATAGATGCGAAGATTCCGGAGAAATTTCATGAACTCAACAACCGGGCACTTGAGGCAGGAGCCCGGTTATATCTCGGAATAACTGATTAAGCTAAGACTATAAGGAGAGTTGTATTCAATATGTTAAAAAAATATTTAATAGCATTTTTTATATCAATGGTGCCACTGATCGAACTACGAGCTGCAGTACCTTATTCCATAGCTATGGGACTTCCCACACTGCAGGCATATATCGTATGTATTGTCGGCAATATGGTTCCGGTACCGATCATTTTCCTGTTCGCAAGAAAAGTTCTTGAATGGGGTAAGGATAAGAAGATTATCGGGAAGTTCTTCACTTTCTGTCTGGAAAAAGGTCACAAGGGTGGCGAGAAACTTAAGGCAACCGCGGGGAGAGGTCTGTTTGTGGCGTTACTTCTCTTTGTGGGTATTCCGCTTCCGGGGACCGGTGCATGGACAGGAACACTTGCTGCCAGCATTCTCGATATGGATTTCAAGGAGAGTGTTATAGCTGTGCTGTTGGGGGTGATTCTGGCAGGTGTTATAATGGGATTATTAAGTGCGGGAGTACTTAGCGGTCTTAAATTGTTTTAAATTTTGAAATGGATTTTTGACAAAACAGATATCTGTAGTTAACTTCACCAATTTATCGTTATTATTCACAGTACTCCACATATACAAGCCACAAATCATCTGCTTACGCATATGCCGCAACTTCGTTGCTTTATTTGCGGCTGTATGTGGAGTTCCTGCTTCGCAGTTTCGATATAAGTTAGGATATGTGTTTAATCATGCAAGCATGTTAAAGCATATATCCTAACTTATATCTACTGTGAATAGTAACATTTTATCATGTTGGGCGGTTGACAATATGTGAAAAAACATTTACACTAAACGAGGCAGGTTACATAATGTATCTTGTGGTCGGGAAAGGAATGTCAGGAAAAGCGTAGACGTTACTTTTGACTAATGAGATAAAGAGAGAACGCTGCAATAATAAAAGGAGGGTATGTAAAGTGATCAAAATATATAGAACAGATGACAGAAAAATCGGAGAATTACATACCTTTGAACCGGGTTCCTGGATACAGCTTACCGATCCGAGTCTGGACGAAATGACAATGATTTCCGAAAGGTTTGATATTGACATTGCCGATGTACGCGCCGCTATGGATGCGGATGAGAGTTCCCGTGTGGATATAGAGGACGATTACACATTGATATTGGTGGATATACCGGTTATTGAGATACGTAATGAACAGCGCGCCTATACGGCTATTCCGTTGGGTATTCTACTGTTAGACGATTTCCTGATAACGATTTGCGCAGAGGAGACTCCGGTGCTTCAATATTTTATCAATTCGACGGTCAGGGAATTTTCAACTAAGAAGCAGATGAAGTTTGTTTATCAGATACTTTATCGTACATGTATGGTCTATCAGTTGTATCTGCGAACGATAGACAGCAACCGTACCGAGATAGAGGAACGTGCTCAGGAGGATGTGAAAGAAGAAGATCTCGTAATGCTGCACGAGTTGGAGTCGAACCTGGTATATTTCGCAACTTCATTAAGAGCAAATGGCGCCGTAATCGACAGGCTTTCAAGATATAGCCGCGTAAGGCAGTTTCCGGAGGACAAGGAGCTTCTTGATGATGTCAAGGTGGAGAACGGACAGGCTATAGAAATGACTATCATTTATCGTGATATTATGCATGGTACAAGAGAGCTTTTGTCTAACATGATCGATATACGACTTAACAATGTGATGAAATATCTTGCCGCCATAACGATTGTAATGGCGATTCCCAATATAGTATCCGGATTCTACGGTATGAATGTGGCGGGTGAATGGGTGCCCCTTTACCGGACGCCATATGGATTCGGAATAATATGTTTTGCAACATTTATTGTGTGCGTGATAGTTCTTGCTGTTTTGAAGCGCAAGAAGATGTTATAAGTATCAGCACTATTTTGCTATGGTTAAAATTGCTAAAGTAAAATAGTGCTTTTTCTATTATTAAACGTAGTTAAATTGTCGATATATTATAGTAGGTATTTTATTAAGTAATGTGTGGTTTGCGAAATGACCGGGAAGGCGTTGGCGTCAATAACCGGTTTCGTAATGAAATATCAGGATAATAATGTACGAGTAGGAGGAAATGCTATGAGATGTAAGAGAATAATGGGGATGGTGCTTACACTTGTTATGATAATAGGATTGCTTCCGGTGGTATCGGAACGTAATATGCAGAAAGTAAGGGCGGATGATTATGATGATCCGTCATGGCAAAAAAGTGTTTCAATCGATATGGACGGAATTGTTAACTCGTTCACTGCATGGAGTGAGCTTTGGGGAGTTTCTCCTGAAAATGATGATTTTTTGTTCGGACGGGATGAGGATGCATACAATAACAAAACAGACGCTTTAAAACTCACTGATTATAGCAGATGGTACTCCTGGCAAAAGAAGTGGTACCCTGTTTCACGATTAAGCACTTCGGCAGAGGTTAGTTCAACAATCAACAAAGAAGTTGATCTTGCCAATGTGTATCCGGGAGACTCTGTGGGATTAACGCTGGCTGGTTCGTTATACGGTGAGCTTTTTGATCAGACCTCTGTCATTTTTTACAGAAAAAAGCAGGTAGGGGAAGATGGTTATGAAGCATTGGATGTAGAGGCTCATGGAAAAATAGGAGACGGAACTATTGGTCAAAAGACTATCAATATACCTACCGGTATGAGCGCAGGAGAGTATACGATGATGGTGCTTCTGGAGAAATTTGGAGCATCTAAGTATGGTGATAAAGCTATAGTTGTGAAGGAATATCCGGTTACGATTAAGGGCACTAACGGACTTAAATCAGTAACTTTTGATTTTAACACACCACCTATAAAAAAATTAAGTGGTGGAGAGTTACAGCAGACGGATCTGTCAGGGGCAATGGAGCCGGTAGTATTTACCGTGTCTGATCAGAGCAAGTATTATTTTCCTGAAAACTATGGCAGCGTTGGAACAAAGGATGGAATTACAGTGACGAGAGACGGGCTGTATCAGATCACTGTTTCGGGGACACCTGCTATCGATTCGGTAACGGTTAAGTTAGTTAATCCCACCACTAAAGAGATTCCTAATCCGCCGGCGGTTACGAGTGATATAGAACAGATCAAAGATACTACAACAGATATGGAATATGCGGATTCTGCAGGAGCTTCCTCGTGGGATAAATGTACGAATGGAAGCACAGCCGTTTCCGGAGGAACCTGGTATGTAAGATATGCGGGGACGGACGAGAAGCAGCCAAGTAAGGCAACTGAAGTAAATGTTCCCTCAGCTTCGGATGCTCATGCCGTACTTATCAATCTTACAGATGAAGCAGAAAAGACCATGAGCCATGATCCTGACAGCGGTAGCTTGTGGCAGAGAAATTTCCTCGGCGAGATGACGCCTGTTGTGTTAAAGGCTAAGCTTGGTTATTATTTCCCTTCTAATTATCCGGCAGAGACCAAGAAGGGCGTTACCCTTGAGGTGATAGACGACTCACAGATAAAGATTTCCGGTACGCCGGAAGATGGAACTGTAGTATTTGAGCCGGTGCCGGCATCGGTAAAGAAGAGTACTCCGCAGGCACCAACAGGAGTTAAGGGAGATGTGCTTAAGATAACCGGAACGACTGAGGCAATGGAATATGCGGATGCGGAAAATCCTGACGAATGGAAACCTTGTAGTGCAGGTGAAACCCCTGTATCCACGCCGGGCGTTAAGTATGTAAGATACAAGGAGTCTGATAAATCTAACGTAAGTGAAGCTACTCCTGTTACTGTTAAAGAAGAAGAACAGACTGTTAAGACAGGAATTACTGTGACAATTATTAATCCGATGGGAAGTAATATAACAATAGCCGCAGAGACGGAAAATCTGTATTATCAGACAGGCATTAGAGGTGCCATGAGAAATGTTACCTATTATGCTGACGGTGAATACTATTTCCCGTCAAGCTACAGGATATCACCGGTTAACGGTGTCAGAGTTACAAGGAGCGGTGCGAAGATGCTTACAGTGTCGGGTACTCCGACTGAGGATACAGTGATACAGCTTCAACCGGCAGTGTCAATCAATACCCCGCTTTATGATGCAAAAGTGGTAAACGGAACCGGAACTGAGAAATATGTGGCAGGTACCTCTGTGGAGATTGCGGCCAACGATATCAGCGGTCAGACATTTACAGGCTGGAAGGTCAACAAAGGCGATATCAAGCTCGTAAATGCCAAGTCCAAAACCACTACATTTGTTATGCCGGCAGATGAAGTCGAGGTCGAAGCCTGCTATAGCGCAAGTGGCAGTAATCAGAACAATAACGGGAATAGTAATGGAAATAATAATGGAAGCAATAATTCCGGTACTAATAATTCGGGAAATAACAATTCGGGCAATACAAATGGAGGCACGAATTCCGGTGGCTCAAATATCGTTCCTGTTGTGATTACACCTGTATCGCAGGAGGTAATCAACAATAATTCCAAGGTACTTGATATTACAGCTAAGGTTAAATGGAGTAAGGGTGCCTGGAAGGTAAGCTGGAGCAGTATTTCGGGTGCGGCGGGATATGACATTTATGTCAAGGAAGGCAAGGGAACACCGACAGGTTATTATGTCAATGTTACCGGAGCCGGTTCTACTACAGCTTATATCAAGACCATTAACGGGAAGGCAATCGACAGGACTAAGACATATTCTTTCCTTGTGAAAGCATATCGGGTCGTCAACCAGAGTAAGGACTATATCGGCAATAGCAGAGTGTTATATGCAGCAGGCGACAAGAATAAGACCTATACCAATGTCAAGAAGCTGGTTCCGGCGAAAAAGACTGTTTCGGTAAAAGCAGGAAAGACGAAAAAGTTACAGACAAAATACAAGAAGCAAAAATCCTCAAAGAAGCTTGTGTCTAATGGAAGCGGTAAGAAGTTTAATTACTACAGTTCCGATACATCTGTTGCCACGGTAAGTTCTTCCGGTAAGGTAAGGGGAATTAAGAAAGGAACCTGTTATATATATGTTGTGGCTCATAACGGAGTGAACACCAGAGTTAAAGTAAAGGTGAAGTGGTGAGCCGACGGAAGTGGAAGGTGGACAAAACCTAAACATCAAAGGTGATTATTGAATAATGAGAAAAGGTGTTGATTTCGTGCTTGTGAGAAATCAACACCTTTTGTGTTATATTAGCATTTAACCGGTTCAGGATATTCCTCTCCCATTGTGTCAACGGTCATTGACTTAATCTTCTGTTCTGTGAGAGGTTTGTCATAATAATCCGTCTCTACACAGGCAATCTTATCAACTATATCAAGACCTTCTATTACCTTACCGAAAGCGGCGTACTCACCGTCTAGATGAGGAGATGTCTTATGCATGATAAATATCTGTGAACCTGCTGAATCAGGCATCATGGAACGCGCCATTGAGAGTACTCCCGGAGTATGCTTCAGGTTATTGGTAAAGCCGTTAGAAGCGAATTCTCCTTTGATACTGTAACCCGGACCGCCCATACCGGTTCCTTCGGGACATCCGCCCTGAATCATAAATCCTTTTATGACACGGTGGAATATGAGTCCGTCGTAAAATCCCTTCTTTACAAGAGAGATGAAATTATTAACTGTGTTAGGAGCTATATCCGGATATAACTCGGCTTTCATGATATCACCATTTTCCATGGTAATGGTTACTATTGGATTTGCCATAATTGTAATTCCTTTCTGAATATGTATAAGTTTTGGGTAATAAGAAGACGCTGATTTACGTTTTCTTTTTTGTGCATCGTTTGAGTGTTTCGCGATTATCCTACTATACATCATTATGCTACGGGTGTCAAAAGGTATTTTGCTCAAAACTGATGTCTGCGCACGACTACATTTTTATCTTTTGACCTTGACATCATTTCATAATTTGTATAG
This sequence comes from Lachnospiraceae bacterium, assembly GCA_017469275.1. Classification (GTDB taxonomy): domain Bacteria; phylum Bacillota; class Clostridia; order Lachnospirales; family Lachnospiraceae; genus CAG-590. The sequence continues at coordinate 35,420 of JAFUGT010000156.1, read as the reverse complement.
AAATATAAAATTTTTGATAGATTTATAAATAAAAGTTTATAAAAAAAATAAAATATATATGATTTTATAGAATTTATCCATTGAATGTCATAATTTTTTGTCATAAAATAATGTCATCAGCTGATATTGACAAAAATATTAATGGTAAAGAGGAGGTCTGTAATAAAGAAACTACTTGCTTATCCGACGAGAATCCACTATAATATTAATAGCTATGGACAATTTGTAGTTGGAAGGGGTAGTTGCAATGAAGAAAATAAGCTTTAGAGTACGAAACTTTGATAAAGAGCAGTTTCTGACTTTTAACATTGACAATAATGCAGAGCTGGACGACGATGTGCTTGATTTTCTTGAGGATGAGGAACCGGAGGGGATTGTTCCTGTTATATTTGAAGAGGGTGACGAATTCGATACTTTTTCCTATGATATAACGGATAAGATTCAGTTAAGGCAGTTATCAGCTCAGGAGATTAATGCAGAGATGGTGCTTAAGGTTATCAGAGGTCTGGTTATCTCGATGATGAATATGTCTGAGTACAGAATTCCGTTATCATATCTTGTGCTCAACAGACGGTATATATATATAGATTCTGATTACAAGGTCGAATTTGTATGTATTCCGTTAGAGGATATGAAGGAAGAGGTTGACCTTACACATTTTATAAGGAACTTTATAGCAAGTCTCAGATTTGATCCGAATGAGAATGGGGATTATGTAGCTAAGATACTCACATATGTTAATAACAGAGAGATGTTCAATCTTCACAATCTGCTGGAATTGGTTGAAGAATGGATGGATAGATTAGGAATAGAGATTCCCGAGAGAGAATCTAATGAGATATACGGTGAATATACCGAAATCGTAGATGAGTCGGTAGAAGTTAAAGAGGATGCGTTAGATGCAGTTGAAGCAGCCGAGAGTGCCGAGGACGAGGATGCCTTAGATGCAGTTGAAGCAGCCGAGAGCACAGAGGACGAGGATGTCTTGGATGCAGTTGAAGCAGCCGAGAGCACAGAGGACGAGGATGTCTTGGATGCAGTGGAGGCAGCGGAGAGTGCCGAGGACGAGGATGTCTTGGATGCAGTGGAGGCAGCGGAGAGTGCCGAGGACGAGGATACGTTAGATGCAGTGGAGACAGCGGAAGGTGCCGAGGACGAGGATGTGTTAGATGCAGTGGAGACAGCGGAAGGTGCCGAGGGCAAGGATACGTTGAATGCAGTAGAAGCTGCCGAAAGTGCCGAGGGTGAAGCTGCGATGGATGCAGTGGAGGCAACCGAGAGTGCCGAGAATGAGGACACCTCAGACGTAGCCGGGAATACAGGTGAAGAACCTATATGGGTATCGGAAAAGGCAGATTCTGATGAGACGGACACTTCAGAAGATTATGCTAAGGAAGCTGATAATGATGAAGTTGATGCATCTGCGATAACAGGTCAAAAAGCTGATGAAGCAGAGGAAGCGAATGCACAAGAGAATATGCCTGAAGAACCACAGGAAAATAAGAAGATTAAAAAGCCACATTTTAGAACCAGAGAGTCTAATTATTCAGGGGTTGTGATAGAAGATGAATTAGATGCTTTCTTAGCCGAGAAAGATAGAGAAGATCACAAAGCAAGTAATATCAAGATTAATAAGGGAATTAAGATCAATCGTGCAAGTATTCTTAAGAATACGATGGAAGAACATGAGGCTTTGGAACCGGAAACTGATCATGTAGAGGAGACGGTAGTTGAGGAGGACGGTAATAAGCCTTCTAAGAAAGATAATGGCAAGAATGAATCAGTAAAGGGTTCTGTTACAAAAGAAGCCACAAGACGATTAGGCAGATTGATCAGGAATAAAGAAGCGGTGGCAGAAGATACCGTAGAGAATACTGAACCTGCTAAAGCAGGTGATGCTGCAGTTCATGAAGAAGCAGAAGTTACAACAGCTCCGGATAAACCTGCAGAGAGCGAAAAACCTGCGTCGGCTCCAATTCCCAAGGTTAATCCATATCTTATCCGTGTCAATACAGATGAACGTATAATGATCACTAAGCAGACCTTTAAGATCGGTAAGGCAGGTATGGGAGTTGATTATACCATAAGCGGTAACGGTGCCATAAGCAGAGTGCATGCGATAATAACCGGAAAAGACGGTGAATATTTTATTAAGGACAACAAGTCCACTAATCATACATTTGTCAATGGAAAAAGTGTTGATGAGGGAGAAAGCGAGAAGCTTACAGACAACTGTAAGATAGTTTTGGGAGATGAGGAATTCATCTTCAAATTACAGTAATATCCTTTCCTTTAAAGAGCCTCTTTGTTAAAGGGGCTCTTTTGTTGTGCGCAAAAATGTGTAGTTTTGCTCAGGTTCCACATTGTCTGGTAAAACACATTGACGAAGGGAGCATGTATAGTGGCACGAATCGGTGACCTTTTGGATGAAAAATACAGAATAGTCAGGGAAATAGGACAAGGCGGAATGGCAGTGGTGTATCTTGCTGTAGACCTAAGGCTTAATAAGAAATGGGCGGTTAAGGAAATCAGAAGAAATGGAAGTTCTGAAGACAGAATATATCTGAAAAGTCTTATGACGGAAGCGGAGGTTATAAAGAATTTTGACCATCCTGTATTACCGAGGATAGTAGATATCATCAATGCTAATAATGCTGCATATATTGTCATGGATTATATAGAGGGTATGGCGCTTAATGTTCTACTCAAACAGGAAGGACCTCAGTGTCCTGAATTGGTGGTGAAGTGGACAAAGAGCTTACTTGATGCTCTTATGTATCTTCACGCGATGAATCCTCCTGTAATATATGGGGATATGAAGCCTTCTAATATAATACTTAAGCCGGATGGAAATGTTAAACTGATTGATTTCGGTACGGCAGTTTTCGGACGGGATGGATATGTGTCAGAAATAGTCAGGGATGAAGACAAACGGAGTGAGTACCGCCTCGGTACTTATGGCTATGCTTCTCCCGAACAGCTTGGTCTGTATAAGGATTGTGACTATGTGGATGAGCGCTCAGACATATATAGCCTTGGTGCCACAATGTATACGCTGCTCACAGGGAAAGTGCCGGAGAGAACAGAATATAAGTTACAGGAAAAATCAGGAAAAGACACGGTTTTTTGGTTACAGGAGAAATTACAAAAAGACTCGACTTGTGATTTGCAGGGGAAACTGCATGGAGACACGGTTTGTAAGATTTCATCGGGACTTTATAAAATTATAGATAAATGCATGCAGTTCGATCCTAAGGACAGATACCAAAGCTGTCAGGATATGCTGAAGCATTTAGTCGGATATGAAAAGGGGAATTATATAAATCCTGTTGTACATAAAAACAGTTCTGTTGGAGTGTTTTTACTATCGGTTTTGATGGGGATTGTGTCTGTCGGTACAGCTTTATATGGATATCAGGGAATTGCAAGGATTACAGAGGAACGTTATGCGGATTTGCTTGATAGAGGATATGGCTATGTAATAGAGGAGCAGTATGACAAGGCTTTGGCAATGTACAAAGAAGCCATATGTGAAACAAATGGGGAACGCAAGGAAGCATATGAGGAGATGCTCAAGGTCTATACCGATTATCTGGATGAAGCGGAGGAGGGTATTGATAAAGTGTCCTATTACGTTTTGAAGGAGTGCGGAAAAGGTGACAGCAGGACAGAACTCCTAATGCAGTTAGGTCTTCAATGTTTTGAAAATGTCAAGGACTATAAGAAAAGTGCTTATTATTTTGGATTGGCTAAACAGGAGGGTTATCCTGAGGCTGATCTATACAGGAATATATGTGAGGTGTTAAGTGAACTCAAGATAGATGGAGATAAACTGTCGGTAAGCCTTAAGGAGTTTGAGATAATGGCTGAGTCACAGACGGATGTTGGCAAAAAACTTGATGACTATATTCTTATATGTGACATTTTGTTAAAACAGGGTGCAGAGATAGAAGACAGTATGACTGAGTTAATCAAATATTCCGAAGAAGGTCTTAATCTACTTGACAGCAATAATGATGATATGGGAAATGTTAATTATTATATTTCATTTTATCAGTATCTTGTGAGCGGTTATGAGGGTACGGCTTATTATAACGAGGCTTTGGAATACTGTGACTTGTTGCTTCAGTTAGTTTCAGGAGATGAGAGCGCCGTTATGGGTAGTGTCAAAGCTGGCGAATTCCGAAAGGGAAAACTTAATAAGAAAGCGGAGCTGCTTGCGAAACTATCAAGATTTGAGGAGGCGTGTGAGGTCTACGAGATGGCAGAGAAGGAGTATGAAGAAGAGGGAGAAATCTTCTATATAGGTCATCTTGCGCTCCTGTGTCAGTTCGAAGAAGAAAAGACTTCGGATATTGAGAAATGGAATAGTGAAAAGATATGTGAGATTTATGAAAAAGGAAACGCAATAGAAGGAATAGATGAGGATTACAGATGGAAAAGGCTTAAGGTAAAACTTATGCCATTGTTGGAAAAAGGAGGATAAGATCATGTATTATGTTATGTTTTATGGTGGTATTATTTGCGCCATTATCTCTGTGGTATATGCAATATATGTGTTTGTTAAGAAAGATGTACCGGGATGCGTCAGGGATGTTAAGCACAAGAGGAATTTGTTGTTTGCAGGAATAATTGTGGCGGGAATGATAATGAATATTTGTGAAAACGATGTTGCCATGCGCATACCGGAGGCTCAAAGGGCTTGCGCAAAAAGTGTAAAGATGAATGAAAATGCGAATATAAATCGGCTAAGTGCCGGGACTGAAACCGGGAAAAACGAGGAGAATGTTGATAAGGAAAGTGGCAGCAAGACAGGAAATGAGAAGTCAGGCGAAGCAGAATCAGGTGGTGAGACAGGAAATGAGACGTCAGGTGAAGCAGAATCAGGCGGTGAGACGGGAAACGAGACGTCAGGCGAAGCAGAATCAGGCGGCGAGACGGGAAACGAGACGTCAGGTGAAGCAAAATCAGGCGGCGAGACAGAAGAAAAAGTCCTCGATATTGTAGTCATCGCAACAGATGAAGAAAAAAGCAATTGTGTTACCGGAACGTGTAAGACATTTATAGAAGAAAATGAAAGGGAAGAGGAAGAAGGAACAGGAACCAAAGAAACGGAAGAAGGGAAAAAAACGGAAGAATCGAAAGAAAATGAAGAAGAGAGGGAAGGAAAAGAGGCGAAAGAATCGAAAGAGGTGGAAGAATCCAAAGAAGGTAATGTAGAGGGTGATGAAGGGAAGAGTGGAAAACAACAGGATAGTGAACCGAGGAATGTAAGTGACATCGGGACAGATAATATAATATGGACAAATGAGGATGTGGAGCTCAAGGTGGAACTTCACTATACAAATAACCTTGAAAGAGTAAGCTATACAATTGGTGAAAATGAGGAAGTGGTTGTAAGTGACTATGAGGAGGATGCATTTACCATAACAGTTTCCGATACAGCTAAGGATAGTGCCGGGGTTCCAATCAGTATAACGGTTGTTGATGCTAAGGGTAACCGGGCAGTTTATGAGGGGAACGTGTTTGTTGATAAAACTGCTCCTGTTATCGGGGATTGGAGCTATAAGATAAAGGATAAGAATGTTAAGCTTAGGGCAGGAAACATTTATACTAATGAAGGGCTTTGTGTGAGTGTACCGGTAAGTGATGAGGGTTCCGGAATTGACAAGGGTTTGACAGGGGCAAAGTTTGTCACAGGTGCTGTTGATGATATCGATGCTAAGGAAGATAGTATGACTAGAAATGAGAGTGGGGAAGTTGATGGCGATAGCAGTGTAATTGATTTGGAAATATTTGAGGGTGGTAAAGGTGATTATTATGCATTTATTCCGATTAAAGATAATGCAGGCGGGTTAGATGGATGTGTGGTGTTTTCATTTAAGGATATGGCCGGAAATGTAGTTGCAAAGAAGAGTTCGAGAATCATATATAACATCAGGAAGCCCATGATAAATCTTGTCGTTCAAAGTGAATACGGTAAATGGACATCTAAGAATGACAAGGCTCGTATTGATGTTAAGGCGCCGGGGTGCGGGATTAAGAAGATGGCGATATACGTTGCAGGGGAGAAGGTTAAAGAGGATAAGCCGGAAGACATTCTCGAAGAGCTTACCTGCACTTTGAAGCTTGATAAAAGCGCTGCCAAGCATACCGGATATACGGTAGAGGTGAGAGTCACTGATAATTGTGGAAATGAGAGTCGAAAGAAGAAAAGGGTATTCATTGATAAAGAAGCACCGGAGATTAAGGTGACGGGAGTAGAAAGTGATTCTTATAATGCAGATGATGTGGAGATTAAGGTTGACGTAGAGGAAGTATCATTTCCTGATACTGTGGTCGAGTACAAGGCGACAAGGATATTTCATGGGAAAACCGATAAAGTTAAGATGGATGCATTTATGCCAAAGGACTATAAGGATAGGGATATATTACATTTCTCAAAGGAGGGGGAGTATGAGATAAGTGTTACCGCAGTGGACGGTGCCGGCAATGTAGGAACAATAGGTAATATACATTTCTTTATAGATAAGACGCCGCCTGAAGTGTTTGTGCAAGGGGTGGAGGAGGGTGCAGTCAAAAATAAGGATGTAACACTGGATCTGATCTGTGAAGAAGATTATTTTGAGACAAATATGGTATATGCCAAGGTTCGCAGGTCAATCGATGGAAGAGTTGAGGTGGAGGAGCCTCAAATGTTTGAGCATAGTGCACGTGTGGAGAAAAGGACTAGGGTGTTTTCCAAAGACGGAGAGTACGAGGTTTCCTTGAGTGCCAAGGACAAAGCCGGAAATGAAACTGTAGAGAAGGTCGTACATTTCACAGTGGATAAGACGGCACCTAAGATAAGCGTCACCGGAACGAAGCCCTACGGAAAGTGGGATAAGGGAGTCACGTTAAATGTTGGTGTTGAGGAGTCCTTCTATAACAAAAGCAAAGTGGCGGTTAATGCAACCAAGACGAATATGGACGGGGATAAGAGCAATGTAGTGCTGCCTGAGATGTCATTGGACAACAGACTCTCAAAGGAAGTTCTTTCTTTTGAAGAGGAGGGAATATATAGGTTAAGCGTAAGTGTCAGAGACGGTGCGGGGAATATAAGTAAAAAGCAGGTGGATTTCCTGATAGATACTACTAAGCCGATAATCAGTGGGATTGATGGCCATGACGGGAAGTACTATAAGTCATTTTGCCCTGATAATCTAATGGACGGACTGTTCAAGGACCTTACCCTGAATTACTGTGAGTTATATCTTAACGGGATAGAATATGACGGTGAGTCAGAGATTACTGAGGAGGGCAAATATGTGTTAAGTGCCAAAGCCTCGGATGAGCTGGGCCATGTAAATGAGAAAAGTGCAAGCTTTATTGTTGACCACACACCACCGGAGATAGTATTTTCCGGAGCGATGGACGGTGAGCAGGTAGATGAACCGGGGACTGTGTCGTGGCAGCTTATAGATTCTGATGATATGATAGAAAAAATCATCATCAACGGGACAGAATATGATGCGGATTTGCAAGATATAAGTTATAATGATTACGGCACATATGATATACAGATTGAAAGCATTGACAGGGCTGGCAACAAAGGCTTGGCGAGGCTTAATTTTCAATATATCAAACCGATGGGACTATTTCGTGCAAAATCCGGTGGCGGAGGCGGTCTTGAGGAAAACGGGAAAGTCGATATTGTGGCAAAGCCCGATGGAGTGGAGAATAAGGCATCATTTATCGGAAGAATGTCGATAAGGCGGTTGGGTGTACTGTTATCTGTGGTAATCGTATGTATGCTGGGTGTAATAATTTTGACTGTGGTTAAAATTAAGAAAAAGAATAATGCATAACAGTGATAACAGAAAGGAAATGGTATTATGATTAAGGCAGTAGTTTTTGACATGGATGGGGTTATCTTTGATTCTGAGAAGTTGTATAGAAAGCACTGGATGATCAGTGCGAAGGAGTACGGACTTGACGAGAAGATTATGAAGACACTTCTTGACAAGATTGCCGGGGCAACCAAGGAGAGAAACGAAAAACTTATGAAGGACCATTTCGGACAGGATTTTGATTATATGGCATTTCGAGAGTCCACGATGAACAGAATGGATAAAGATATAGATGAAAATGGTGTGGAACTTAAGCCGGGTGTGAGAGAGTTGTTAAATTATCTTAAAGGGCATGGTTATATGATAGGTCTGGCAACGTCGACGGTTAAAGAACGGGCGGAGCGTAACTTAAAAAGAGCAGGTCTTATAAGTTATTTTGATGGGATAATGTATGGCGGCATTGTAACTAACGGAAAACCTGCACCGGATATATATGAACATGCCTGCCAGCTTTTGGGGGTGCCCGTTTCCGAGGCAATAGGAGTCGAAGATTCCATCAACGGTATTATATCTTCCCATGCAGCGGGACTATATACAATCATGGTTGTTGATCTGATTCAGCCTAATGATGAAGTGAGGGCAATCGCAGATCAGATATATGACTCGTTGTTTGAAGTCAAGGAGTTGCTTGAGAGTGGCACACTATGATGCGGTGATGTCGATAGCTTTTCTTGTTATACTATATAAGATGGGATATAGCATTTTCAATAAGAACATGCTATAATATCTCCAGTGAGCAGGGTTCTCTCCGGGGAAAACAGGGGAAGCCCTTGAGAGGCTTCCTTTAACTGGAATTACTATTATTTAAAGAAGGGAGGAAGCCATAATGGTAATGGAGGCGATAGTTTTGGATAGTAAATATGCATTTCTAACAGAAGAGAACAAAAGAATTGTAGACAGTTTTATTGAATTTCTTATTTATAAGCAGGAAAGACAAGAAGAGAATATACTTACAGCAATCAAAGAATATGAAGATGGGGATGCCGCAGGTCCTTTTGCTTCGGTAGATGATCTTATGGCAGATTTATATGCTTGAAATAAAACGCTCGACTTTATTCAAGAAGAATTTTAAACGGATTCTCACAGTAATACTTTTTGATTGAGGAAAAAGAAAAAGATAATTATCAGAAGCACCTTGCTAGTAAGCAGGGTGTTTTTCGCAATAATAACCTTGCTAATATACATATTGTATGTTAGAATAACAAGTGTAAATGGATGTACGGCTTTTATGATTCAAGGAGGAATGCGTATGAGTAGTATCTCAGGTAATGCATACGGCGCAGCCGCCTACCAGCAGACGAGTAAATGGTGGAACAGCGGTAACAAACGTGGCGATGCAGCAAAGACGGCGGAAGCAAGACGGGAAGCCAGGGAGGGCAAAGTCAAAGGAGCGGATGCCAAAGACACAAAAGAAGTGTCAAAGGCAGCGGAGGCTGCCGGGACGGGTCAGACAGAAGGTGTAAAAACCGGTAACAATGTCAAGACGTCTATCTGGTCAACCAAAGGAGCTTCACAGGTTCCTGTGCCAAGTTACAGTACGGATTACGGAACAGTAATCGGAGATGTGAGTCTATCAAAAGAGGCAGGCGATTATTACAACAAGTTAAAGGCTAAGTACGGCGGAATGGATTTTATCCTTGTGAGTAAGGATCAGAAGGCTGCAGTACAGGCTAACGTATCTAAGTACGGTAACGCCAAGAAGCCGGTAGTGCTCATTGATGACGAGAAGTTAGAGCGTATGGCAACTGATAAGGATTTCCGTGAGAAGTATGAGGGAATCATAGCTATGGCTCAGAATCAGCTATCTTCGATGAAGAATGAATTGTCAAGCAGCGGCGCGGCAATCAAGAATTTTGGAATGTCTGTCAGTGAAGATGGCTCAACTAATTTCTTTGCTGTAATGGAGAAGTCTTCTAAGCAGCAGGCAGAGAGAATTGAGAAGAAGCGCGAAGAGAAGGCACAGGCTAAGAAGGAAGCTAAGAAAGCAGAAGTTAAGAAGGCGGCAGAGAAGAAAGCTGCTGAAAAAGCAGAGAAGAAAAGGGCAGAAAAGAGAGAAAAAGAAGAGAAGATCAAAGAGGCAAGAGCAGACAAAGCGACTTCGGAGGATGAGACTGTTAAGATTCCCGGCAGAGATCATAGAGCTTATACGGAATATAACAGTTCTTCAATTGAGGATCTCATAAGTGCAGTTAGAAGTGACGCTTATGCTCAGTCGGAAGGTAATGTGAGAACTGCAGCCGAGAAGGTTGTGGGACAGAGCATTGACTTCAAAGGATGATTTGCATAATTTAATTACAGACCTGGCGAAGGACCCACCTGGAGATATCAGATAACTCCGGTGGGTCTTTTTCTTTGGAAATTGTAAACGCGATACTCCGGGGAAATTAACTGTAGTTAAATAATGATAATAAAGCCTGTTATGAGCGTAATGCAAAAACATAAGATGCTATGTAAAATAGATATGGTTAAATAAATTCTTATGAAAATAGAATGATGATAACTATATGTTAACCTTTGGATTAAAATAGGGGAAAATTAGGAAAAAAACCTTGACGTTATGTTATTATTGGAATGATAATGAAAAAAAACATGTCGGGAGGGGAGTTTATGGGAGTAGTTGGAGCATTTATGGTACCGCATCCACCACTTATTATTCCGGAAGTTGGAGGCGGAAGGCAAAAAGGAATATCAGATACTATCAGGTCATATGAGAAAGTTGCGGGTATGGTTGCCGGGCTTAAACCGGATACTATTGTGGTTTCAACCCCTCATAGCGTGATGTATTCTGATTATTTTCATATCTCGCCGGGAGATACCGCCGAGGGCTCATTTGCTGATTTTGGAGCGCCTCAGGTTTCTATTGGCGCGGATTATGACACGGCATTTGTCAAGAAATTATGTATGCTGGCAGCAAATGAAAATGTGGATGCCGGGGTCGGAGGCGAAAAGAATCCGGCATTAGATCACGGAACCTTAATACCATTATATTTTATAACGAAGAAATACACGAATTTTGATCTGGTGAGAATAGGCCTTTCGGGACTTCCTCTCACAGAGCATTACAGACTGGGAATGCTTATTAAGCGTACAGCAAATGAATTAAATCGCAGAGTCGTCTATATCGCAAGCGGAGACTTGTCCCACAAATTAAAGGAGGACGGACCTTACGGATTTGTGCCGGATGGACCTCGTTATGAAGAGCGGATAATGGATGTGATGGGAAGGGCGGCATTTGGCGAACTGTTAGAGTTCGATGAATTGTTCCTGGAAAAAGTGGCTGAGTGCGGGCATCGCTCATTTGTCATGATGGCGGGGGCACTTGACAGGACGGCGGTAAATGTAAGCAGGTTATCCCATGAGGGACCATTTGGTGTGGGATATGGTGTCTGTACCTACGAGGTGGATGAGGCTTCTGATGGAAGCGGACGGAACTTCTTAGACCAATTTCTTGCAAAAGAGGAGATAAGAAGAAGTGAGCAGCGAGCAAAGGAAGACCTGTTGGTTCGACTTGCAAGAAAAAGCCTTGAGACCTATATAAGAGAACATCGAGAAATCCGATACGAAGAGGTAAGAGACGGACTGATTGAAGAGGCGAAGAACAAAGATATAGATAAAATGATAGCACTTTTGGAGAATGAGAGAGCGGGCGCATTCGTATCGCTTCATAAAGACGGCCGGCTAAGGGGCTGCATCGGAACTATAGCTCCCACAAGAGACAGGCTTGCGGATGAGATTATTGAAAATGCTGTATCGGCGTCCACAAGAGATCCAAGATTCATGCCCGTTACTGTGGACGAGCTTGATCATATAGAATACAGTGTGGATGTGCTAAGTCCTGCTGAGCCCATAGATTCACCGGACCAGTTGGATGTTAAACGTTATGGCGTGATAGTAACTAACGGCGGAAGGCGAGGTCTGCTGCTTCCTAATCTTGACACCATAGATACGGTAGAAGAACAGATTGCCATTGCGAAGAAGAAAGCAGGAATAGGTGTAAATGAACCGGTCAAGCTTTCGCGTTTTGAAGTGGTAAGACACACGTGATAGTGTATGACGATAATCCGACAGTCTTTGATGTGTACCAGAGAACACTGTGTTAGACATACACAAATAACTGTCGGATCAATGAGAATTGTTTTGACAGAAAGGACACCCATACCATAAAGGTAAGGATGTCCCCCTTTTGGATTATAAAATTTTCAGAGTGGCATTATAAATAGGCGTATATATAACACCCCTCCATGAAGGTATCTTGTTTTCACTTTCTGTGACGAAATTTTGGTCGATTCGTGACAAGCTTCCATTTATTGACCGAGAATAAATTGGAATTCAAACAAGATACAGTTATAATACAACATTTTACGACATGATAAACTTAGTTTTGCGAAGCAATATTCGTTGGTTTGTGTTGGAAAAAGTTGGTTTATGTTGGTTTTGGGTGATTATTCTAGGCAATTGCGAAACACTAATTTACTCTTTCTCCTTTGTGCATATTATGCAGTTCCACAAAGAGATATTATATATTTGAGTGTTCCGCAATTGCCTAGGTATCAACAAAATGGAAAGGAGTTACGAGAGAACGTAGGAAAAATATTATGAAAAGCAGGAAAACGAAGGAGAAGAACATAACATGGAAAGAGAATTAAGTATTATTGTAATTGAAGATGACAGAGAGGCTTGCAAGCGTTTTCAAGATATCGCTGAGACTATGGATAAGATATCGGTGGCTGCATGTACCAGTGATTCTGATGAAGGTGTGGAGCTGGTGAAACAATACATGCCGGATGCTGTCATATTAGACTTGGAACTTAATGAGGGCAGAGGAAGTGGAATGGACTTCCTGACGATGCTTGATAAGGCAGATATACCATATAAACCATTTGTGGTAGTAACCTCAAACAATTCCAGCAAGATGATTGTAGAGTATGTTAGATCGTTGGAGATTGGTTATTATGTTTCAAAACACAAAGAGGATTACTCTGAGAAAGCTGTACTTGATATGTTAGTGAGCATGAAGGACACCATTCAGGGAAGTCACAAGAAGGTTGACAAAGTCTATGATGATAAAGACTCTGAAGAAAAGAAAGAGAAGCGTATCAAACGCATGATAACCAATGAACTTGATTTGGTGGGTATCAGTCCTAAGGCAATTGGTTACGATTATCTGACAGAAGCAATATATCTTCTTATCAATGGTGAAGACAGACCATTACCGGCTGTAATTGGTGAGAAGTATAAGAAGACTGACTCCAGTGTTGAAAGAGCAATGCAGAATGCCATCAACAAAGCATGGCGTGTAAATGATACCGAGGAACTGCTTGAGCACTATAAGGCTCGCATTGATCCGAGAAGAGGTAATCCCACACTGACTGAATTCGTGTATTATTATGCGAAGAAGGTTAAGGAGATGTGAGGGGAAAGCGAAAGCTAGATTAAACAAAATCCCGGACAGAAATCTGTCCGGGAAGTTAAGTCTAGCGACCTGAATATAAATGACATATTATTTTCCAGAATCTTTCTAAATGTGACATTCAACCACCTCCCCTAAGAATTGTTTGTATGCATTACTTAGGTTAGATGATTACAACTAGAATTTATATTAGAGCTGAATGTTGAAATTGATTGGATTATGTTAGGAGAGTGTAGATTTGACTATTTTAATTAAAAATATGGGAATTATTATTAGTTATATGTATTTTTATAACAAGATAATTAATAAGAAGATTGAAAAATGGTTATTGTTGCTTATGTCGATAATATTAGATGCTATAATTGTTTCTGTAGTAGATTTTTATTTGCCGGGTGTGTCTATATTGATTATTTTTCTTTTGGTAAGTATAAGTAATGCTGTAATATATGGAGAAAACAATTCTTTTAGATTAATGGAAAATATAGTTTCATTAGCGGCAAGTTATGTATTTTTTGCTATTGCAGTAACATTTATCGGAATAGTTTTTTCTATTCTATACTATATTCCGTTTGAAATAGTAAATAAATATGATCATGTATTGTGCTTAATAATTAATATATTATTAATACAAATACCATTTAAAAATAAAAGAATGAGAAAAGGAATGAGTATAATTAAAAGCAGAATATATTCTGTACAAGTTGTTAGTTTAAGCATATTTGTAATATTTCTTGCAATAATTATGAGTGATGGAACAACAAATCATTCAAAAATCTTATACTATATTTTTGCAATGGTTTTATCAATTTGCTTTATTACTTACTGGCGGACCTCCATCACCCGCCACTACCTTGAGCGCCTCAGTCTGCGTAACATTGATTCCCTCAATGCTGAGCTAGTGGAGAAGACGAATTACATCAAGGAATTAGAAGAGGATAAGGCGAGGATTGAGAAGCTCAATCACAAGAATTACAAACTTGTTCCTGCTATGGAAGGAGCGGTGATGCATTATCTTGATGGTGTGAAGAATTTTGTGGAGAATAACGCTGATAATCCGGCATTTGCAGAGTTTGCAGCGTCTAAAGAAATGGATATGACCGGATTCATTGATGAAGGTAACAGGCTGTTGGGTGAACTTAACAAGATGCTTGCAGAATGGGAGGATATTGTTCACAATGATGATATTGATGGTAGAAAGGATTTACCGGTTTGTGGCGTGACCAGAGTTGATTATATATTGTCTTATATGTATGAAAGGTCGCTTAAAGAGAATTTCATTTTCAAAGTTGATGTGGATAGTGAGCTTACCGGACTTACGGAGAAGATTATCACAGATGAGGACTTGGGAACTCTGATTGCTGACCTTATAGAGAATGCGATAATAGCTACCAGGTACAACAATGGTAAAGACATACTGGTCCGCCTTGGTATGATGAAGAAGGAGTACACAATTGAAGTGTATGACAGCGGTATCCCGTTTGATAAGGAAGTTCTGGCGAAGTATGGGTATGAGCAGATTACAACTCATGCAGACGAATCCGGCAGCGGAATAGGTATGATGCAGACCTATGAGATATTGTCAAAATGCGGTGCCAGCCTTTTCATTGATGAATTTGCTGAGGGTGAAGGTATGTACACCAAGAGAATTTCTGTGGTATTTAACAAGAAGCATCAGTATGTTCTATATACGAAGCGTAGTGATGAAGAAGTGGCATATCTCAAGAAGAGATCAGACCTTATGATTGTTAGAAAATAATGCAAAAATATACTGAGACAGAGTCAACGCGTATAATTGAGCCATACAGAGAATCTGAAGATATTTATGATACAGGGATACGTAAAAATAATAAGATAATATAAAAAATTGTGAAAAAATTGTAAATTTTGTATATAGTACTGGATTTTTTACAATATTTGTAATATAATACCAATTATGGAAGGCATCTTCCTGTTTTGGATTTCTTTCAATCTTCGTCCAACACAGGTGGGTGTTCTTCCTTTTTTATTGCGATGTTTCTTGTATTTTCAACTGATATCAATTATAATTAGCGTCATGATTAAGTAAAATATAATTGGTATGAATTGGCTGATTGCTCATTTTCAATAATGTGTTATTATATTTATAGTAGTTTCTATGTTGAAATATAATGTATATAGATATTGTAAAAAAGACATAAAATTAAGCAGTTTCAACAGTTGACTTTGCTATGCTGCAATGATATCATTCAGTAAGCATATACAAAAGTGTAGCATTTATATGCTTTTTATAGATTAGTATATAAATGAATTTTATACGAAAGGAAGATGTTTGATGCATCAGAAAAAACAAAAGACATGGACGAAACATTTTGATTTCATGTTTCTTGACTTTCTTTTTATTGAAATAAGTTTTATTTTATCATATATATTTCGTTTCGGATTAGGACAGGCGTATGGATTGGTGAGAATCAATTCTGCTACAGAACCATATCATTATATGATGTTAACGATATTAGTATTACATTTGGCAATTATGGTATTTGCCAATCAATATTCCGGTATATTGAAGCGCAACTCTGCATCGGAATTCAAGAATGTATTACAATATAACATATATATGTTGGTGGGAATAGTTCTTGTTCTTTTCATGCGTAAGTCTTCGGAGACATATTCCAGAATAGTAGTGTTTTTGTGTCCGATAATTGGGGTATTTCTAATATTCATTTATAGGTATTTCTATAAGATATATCTTCGAAGAGTGGTCAACAGACCGGAGAATCAGTCTTGTATGTTGTTAGTTGCGCCATATCATAAGATAGGAAAGGTTCTCAGGGAGTTCAATAACAGGCAGATAAGTACTTCGAGAATAGTCGGTATAATTTTAGTTGATGACGAAGCTTTGGATGAGGCGGCTGTAACCACAGAAGAAAATGCAGAATCAATAAATGAGATTTCCGGTATACCGGTTGTGGGAACACTTGAAACAATGTTCGATTATGCCAGTGAAAATGTGGTGGATGAGGTGCTTCTTTACATGGATGGTGAAGAGGCGGAAAATGCGGTCAACACATTTATGACTATGGGTATTGTGGTACACGTCAGCATTCGTAATCTTATTCAGGTGCCAAATGCTACCATCAACAGGATTAATGGTATACCTGTTATTACGGCAAGTGTCAATAATGTAACAACGAGGCAGCTTGTAATCAAGAGACTTATAGATATATTCTTTGGCTTGATAGGGTCGATAGTTACGGTACTACTTACAATTATTATTGCACCAATGATGATGATAGCAGATCCGGGACCGATATTTTTCCGTCAGGAAAGAGTTGGAAAGAATGGTCGTATATTCAAGATTTGGAAGTTTCGCACCATGTATACTGACGCTGAGGCAAGGAAAGCTGAACTTATGGCGCAGAATAAGATGGATGGACTCATGTTCAAGATGGATGATGATCCGAGAATAATCGGATATGGCAAGAAGTTCTCACTTGGCAAGTTTCTAAGAGAGACTTCACTGGATGAGATGCCGCAATCATTTAACATTTTAGCAGGTTCAATGAGCGTTGTGGGAACCAGACCACCTACAAAGAATGAATATGAGCAGTATCAGTATCATCATAGAGGGCGTCTTGCCATGATGCCCGGACTTACGGGAATGTGGCAGGTGAGTGGTAGAAGTGATATTACCGACTTTGAGGAAGTGGTTGCGCTGGATAAGCAGTACATAGAGAACTTCTCATTATTGTTGGATTTTGAGATTATGCTCAAGACCTTCAAAGTTGTGCTCGGAAAAGAAGGTTCAGTATAATTATATATGAAATTATAAGAAATTTTATTCAAGGGCTACAAGTCTATTGCAGATTTGTAGCTTTTTTTTGCCAATTTATTCAAAAATGTGAAATCCGCTAAAAAACACTTGCCCAAATGTTTAAAAGATGTTAGTATAATGAAATGATTTGAAGAATATATAAGAATATTTCTTGTAACCATAGGATTTTCAAATTACATAAATCATGTAAGATGAAATATTAACGAGAGATATAAGAATGTCTTTTCATTAATGGTGAATTATATCGGGCGGTACAGGTCGCCGTTATAATGAGTCAGGTCATATGGTGGTGTAGATCGGAGCATTTTTAATGTAAGAGAAATGTCCCGATTATGGCGAAGCTATGCCATTAGGAGCCTTTGATATGCGATAAGTAACATTTGAAATTTTGACTGAGGTATGGCTATGTGGTATGTAATTCAAACAATGAGTGGTAATGAACATGAAGTTTGCCTATGGATTAATACATATATTGACAAGAGCTTCTACAAAAGATGTTTTGTCCCATTGTATCAAGATGTGTGGCGTCAGGGCGGTATAGCCCATTCGGAGATTAAGCGATTGTTTCCCGGATATCTGTTCATTGAAACTGATACCCCGGAGAGAGTATATGAAGCTTTAAAAAAGATATTGAAGTTTGCAGTTGTTCTATCGGCAGACGACGATTCGAGTAAATGTTTCCTTCCATTACATAAGGAAGAAGAAATATTTTTTGATACAATTCTTTCGGATGGTCTCATGACAATTTCGTATATTCATAAAAACAAGTCAGGTAGAATAGATATGGTAATCGGACCATTGCAGGCCTATATGAATAAAATAGAAACAATTGATTCGCAACACAGGAGAGCGATGGTGAATATCCCATTACTCGGTAAAAAGAGAAGAATTAAGTTTGGATTGTGGCTTGACAAAGATCCTGAGGTGGATTGGATAGAGGCTGAAAAAGCAAAACTAATCAATACTCCTTCAAGGAATCAGGATAGACGCCCGGACGACCAATGGGACTGGGAAGAATGGAAAAAGATAAATGAAGAAAAGAAAAGCAGAATAATTGATGAAGGTATATCCGACTTTAAGGTTGGAGATTATGTGATAAATACAACTGGTATATATGGTGATATTCCACTTGAAGTAGTAGAGGTATTACCGGATAAGAACAGTGTAAAAGTAAGTGTAATAATGTTCGATAGGAAGACAAGTGTTGAGATGGAAATGGATAAGATAGTGAAAATAGGGGATGCATCCTGAGGGTGTGTCCTTTTTGTTTGTAGAATGGGAGCAAAAGTTAAGGCTGAAAATTATGAGTGACATAAGAAAAAAGTAGATTTTGTGCATGATGAACAAAAACACCAAGAAAAAGCGGACAACCAAGATTTATATAGAAGGGACTGAAAAAGAATGTCAAACAAAAAAATAAAAATCTGTTTTGCTGCATCCTCTGGTGGTCACTTCGAACAGATTATCATGCTGATGCCTCTTATGGAGAAGTACGACAGTTTCTTGATTACAGAGAAGACAGATTATAAAGCAGAAGTTAAGAACGAGAAGATGTATTATCTTCACCAAGTAAATCGGAAGGAATTGAAATTTCCTTTAGAAATGATTGGGAACAGCTTCCGGTCGTTGTTCATCTTTATAAAAGAACGTCCGGATGTTGTCATCACCACAGGCGTATTGGCTATGGTTCCAATGTGTTTGTTGGCTCATCTGTTTCACAAGAAACTGATTTACATAGAATCATTCGCAAAAGTCACCACACCGACAGAGACGGGAAAGTTAATGTACAAGTATGCTGATCAGTTTTATGTTCAATGGCCACAGATGATAAAAGTTTATCCAAATGCCATATTCCTTGGTGGAATCTACTAAATAGTTGGATATGGTTTAGTTCACATATGACATGATAACATAGGTGGAGGATGCGGCGTTGAGATGCCGTAGAAATGAATTATATGATTTTTGTTACTCTCGGATCCCAGAAATTTCAATTTAATAGACTTCTCATAGCGTTAGATGAGCAGGTGGCGGCGGGAAAGATAACAGATGAGATATTTGCTCAGATAGGAGCGAGTGATTACAAGCCACAAAACTTTAAGTACAAGGATTTTTTGAACAGAGATGAGTTTGCTGAATGGCAGGGAAAAGCTGAGATAGAGATTACTCATGGAGGTACAGGTGCAATTATAGGAGCCGTGAAAAAGGGAAAAAAGGTTATTGCTGTTCCTAGGATGAAGAAATACGGTGAACATGTTGATGATCACCAGTTGCAACTTGTTGGACAATTTAGTGAATTGAATCTGATTTATGAATGCCGAGATTGTAATGATATCTGGAAGGCTATAGAGAATGTGAAAGTAACGGAGTACAAGAGTTATCAGAGCAATACAAGTAGAATTATTAAAAGTATAGAAGAGTTTATAGGAGAAAAATGTTTATGATTATAACAAAAACACCATTTCGCATGTCATTCTTTGGAGGCGGAACAGATATGGAAATCTTCTTTAGAGAGCATAGTGGAGCGGTTCTCAGTACTACTTTTGATAAGTATTGTTATGTGACAGTTCGACATCTTCCTAAATTCTTTGATTATAGCACTGAGCTTGCGTACTCTAAGATGGAAAGGGTTAAAAATGTAGAAGATATAGAACATCCTGCTGTACGAAATGCTATGAAAATGCTGAATATGCATGAAATCCGTTTAACATATGAGGCTGACCTTCCAGCAAGAAGTGGTCTTGGGACAAGCAGTTCATTTGCTGTTGGGATGCTAAACGCGTTCTATTGCTTGAAAGGAAAGTACGCTGACAAAAAGAAACTGGCCAACGAAGCTATTTATCTTGAACGAGAGTTATGCCAGGAAGCTGGTGGATGGCAGGATCAGATTGCCGCAGCTTTCGGTGGAATGAACCGTATCGAGTTCAACAAGGACGGTACTTATGACGTTCGTCCTATAATCATTCATCCAGAGAGAAAAAAGCAACTTAATGATAACTTGCTAATGTTTTTTACTGGATTTACGAGGTTTAGTTCTGAAATGCAGAAAGTAAACCAGGCTGGATATGAAGAGAAAATTAAACAACTTCAGCAGATGTATGCGTTAGTGGGTGACGCTGAAAAGGTGCTTGAAGATAAGTATAGTGATTTGGATGACTTCGGCAGAATGCTTGACACAACATGGCGTCTGAAGAGGCAGACCGGTGGGGCAATTACGACAAATTCTATTGATGCCCTATATGAGAAAGGAATAGAGGCTGGAGCTCTTGGAGGAAAACTTCTTGGTGCTGGTGGCGGAGGCTTTTTAGTTTTCTATGTGCAACCGGAGAAAAGGGCTGATGTAATGGAGGCGATGAAGGAACTGCTGTATGTTCCTTTCCGTTTTGAAGATGGGGGTACACAGGTCATACATTATATGCCAGAAATGTATGAAGATAGTAAAAGGAAGATTTCATATGAGCAAAGTTATAGTTATTAATCCAAGAGGGATTAAAGGGGATGAGGAATATACTAATGGCGTCTGTTCCGCATTGAAAAAATTTGGGGTGGATTTGGTTCTAATCTCTAACTATTATTATCCATATAAAGGCAATAAGAAATACATTGCAAAACCTATCTTTTTCAAGTTATCTGAACAGATGGCAGATAGTATAATAAGAAAAACTATAAGACTAATAGAATATTTTGTCGATTGGATAAGAACATTGATTATTATAAGGCAACAGTCTCCGAATGTTATTCATGTCATGTGGCCAGTTGTTTATAAAATTGATTTATTTTTCTATAAATGGATTAAGCGGAAAGGATATAAACTCCTTTATACTGCTCATAACGTATTGCCACACTCGTCTTATAATAGATATACCAATATGTTTAGAAGAATATATGAAGTGCCAGATAAGATTATTCTCAATGGGAATAATATATTTAAGGAATTTATCCAATTATTTCCTGAATATTCACAAAAAGTTATAGTTTCAAAACATGGATGTAAAACTACCCCAGCAAATATCATAGAAACAAATAGTCTTTATGATAATATTTTTTTGGAGTACAATAAAGTCTTTATTGTATTTGGTATGTTATATTATGAAAAGGGCATAGACCGTTTGGTTGATGTTTGGTTAAGAATAAAAAATAAAGAAAAATGTTTACTTGTAATTGCAGGAAAAAAGCGAGGCAATTATAAAGAACTGGAAAAATTGCAAGAAAAATTAAATTTACAAGAACAAATCTTGTATATAGATGGGTATATTGAAGACGATCTTTTGAATTATTTGATCAATAAGTCAAATGTTGTGACCATACCCTATAGACATGCCAGTATGAGTGGTGTTTTGTTTTCGGCGGCCAGTTTCAAAAGAACTGTGATGGCAACGGATACAGGGGCTCTATCGGAGTATATTATTCCAAATCAAGACGGTTTTTTGGTAAATAATAGCGATGAATCTATAAAAAAGTGTATTGAAATAATAATTCAAGATTATACTACTGATGATTTGGTGGAAATGGGTCAAAAATTACATGAGAATATTTCAACAAATTATAGTTGGGAAAAGATTGTAGGTGGGTATTTAAATGAATATTGTAACAGTTGAAGACAACCTGTATGTGTAAATGGAATAATAATTAGATACTATGTAGAACGCGATTACATTGAAATGGATTGACAGTTGAAAAATAATAATTACAGATTATTATTTTTTGAATTGCCTATATAGTATTTTAGTCAATAGCAAATAATTTTAGTGTATAGTTTAATTCATTGTTGTATGTACAAATAGAAAATATTATGAGTAAACCACTTATTGGAATTGTTCTTGTAAATTATAATGGACATGATTTAACAATAAAAACAATAGAATCTATATTTGCTTCTGGTTATCCTAATGTTGAAATCATCGTTGTAGATAATAAATCCATTGACGATTCGATTGATCTTATCGAAAAAAATACCCTCGATTGAAGATTATAAAAAATAATGAGAATTTAGGGTTTGGCGAGGCAAATAATCAAGGAATTAATTATTTGATCAATCAAGCAAATTGTGAGTATATTCTACTATTGAATAATGATGTGGAAATAGATAAAAATTTGATCTATGAATTATTGAAAAAAGCATCTATTTCTGTCGTTACTGTTCCCAAAATAATGTACTTTGATACTCCTAATATTATATGGTACGGTGGTGGCTATATAAATTTTGAGACTGGAAGTGTAAAACAGAGAGGTATAAATGAGAATGATTCGCACAAATATGATTTTGAGGAATATGTGACATTTGCTTCGGGATGCTGTTTGTTAATACATTCAGAAATATTAAAAAAAATAGGTGGATTCGATGAGTCGTATTTTATGTATTATGAGGACACAGATTTATGTATGAAGTTTATTCATAATAACATTAAAATTAAGTATTGTCCTAAGGCTAAGCTATGGCATAAAGTTAGTAGCTCTTCTGGAGGTATTACATCGCGTTTTAAAACCTATTATAAAACAAGAAATAAACTCTATTTTTTGAGAAAGTATCACATGGAATTTAGAAATGTTAAATGGTGGCGGATTATTATTGCTGATTTAATTAGATGGAGTGCGTCTTTTTTTGTCAGAAAATATAACAGAACAATATTAAAAGGTTACATAGACTATTTGAATGGGAAAATGAGAAAAACTATATGAAAAAAATATTCTTTTTATTTGGTTTAACAAGTACATTAAATGCTTTTATGGTAAGAGTTGGTTCGAAAACAATAGCAATAAATAATTTATTTTTATTTTGTTTGATTGCTGTAATACTTATAAGAGGTAAGATATTTGCAAAAAAAAATAATCAAATTATAAAGTGGCTTATGTTTGCTGTTATATTGCTGATTTCATCGTTTATTGCAGTATTAAGCAACAATAGTTTGGCTTATGATTCTATTTCTATATCTGTAAAGTATGCGTTAATTATAGTGTTGTTTTTGTTTTTTATGAATGATGAACAGATTAAGGATAATGCAGAAGGTTTTTATACTGGATTATACTGGTCTATAATAATACAAATGATATGGGCCTATGCTCAATATGGGTTACACTTTTTGAATATAAATCTAAATGATGTTGTGTTTAACCAAATTATGAAAGTGAATGCAAATCCTTTTTCTCAATTAGCTTCTTGGGGATACGCTTATAGAGCGACTGGATTGAGTTGGGAGCCAGCTAATTTAGCAATATGTATGTGCTTTGGCTACTACATGACAGATAAAATTCAAATAAAAATTGGTATGCTTATAGCATTATTATTGTCTGGAAGTCGTGCGGGAATTGTAGCGTTTGCAACTTCGTTACTAATTACAACATTATATAATTTATTGCAACAAAATAAGAAGACTCGGGCTAAAATATTTAAGTGGATTGTTTTAGTAGTTGGTTTATGTATATTAATGGTTATCCTCATTAAAAAAACAAATTATGGTGATGTTGTTACTAGTAATATAAGGAGAATGTCAGCGGTGCTAAATGGAGGAGATAGTAGTTCAAGCCGACATTTGGAGTATTATATACGGATGCCAGAGTATCTAGATAAAGTTGATACTATTTCAGAATTTTTTGGGTGCGGTACGTTTATTTCGGGTCAGAATATTAGTAGATACTTAAATATTTATACATATCTTACGGATACAACTTGGAATCCTGAATCGGATTTAGTAACTATTTTGGTTGGTAATGGAATAATAGGAGTTATACTATATCTTTCAATTCTTCTTAGTTCTTTTATATATAATTTTAGAAAAAAAAGAATTTGTAATAGTCAAATGATTTTTGTCATATTAATATCGGGAATTCTATATTTATACTTAAGATCAACTTGGATTTTGGTGCTAGAATTATTCCTTACATTGGTAAAATCGGATTTGAAACAATATTCAAATATAAAAGGGAAACAAGTATATAATGAAAGATAATGTATTCAAGAATTCTGTAACAAGTATGTTTGTACAACTTGCTGTTACAGCGCAGGGGTTGGTTATTCCGAGGATTATAATAACTAATTTTGGATCAAATATAAATGGTTTAGTAGCATCTTTAACTCAATTTTTGAATTTTTTTGCTATTGTAGAGGGTGGGATTAGTGGTGTTGTTTTAGCAGCTTTATATGCTCCGTTAGCGAAAAAAGACAACAGAAAGCTAAGCCAAGTTATTATCACAGCAAGAGGTTTTCTTAAAAAACTTGGTATAATTTTTGTTGTATATACGATGGTATTGGCTCTTATATATCCGATTGTAGTTAATAAGTATAGCCATATCTTTTTAGCTGGATTAACAGTAATATTGTCTGCCACAATGTTTATGCAGTATTACTTTACATTATTGCCACAGTTGTTAATCAGAGCCGATGATAAGTACTATGTATGTAATATAGTGCAATGCTTATTTATACTACTTAACATTTCGGCAGCAATAATATCCGTTAAGATATTTCCAAGTATTATAACTTTGAAATTGTTTTCTTCAATTGTATATATTATACAGCCGTATATATTAAATAAATACATAGAAAAAAAATATATAATTGATAATACAGTAGATTTAGATACTAATTTGATAAAAGAGCGTTGGAATGGATTTGGTATTTCGCTTGCTAATCTAGTTACTACAAATACAGATGTAATTGTAATCACATTATTTTCAACATTGAGTAATGTATCCGTCTATACGATTTATAATCAAATATTATTCGCAGTGAAAGGTATTACGAATTCGATTTCGAATGGATACCAAGCGCAATTGGGTTTGACATACGCTCAAAATGATAGCGTTAAATTAAATATTATATTTAGTGAATATAGATTTTTTGTTAATTATATTGCAACCTTATTTTTTTCCTCATGCATGGAACTTATTGTTTCCTTTGTTATGATATATACAAGTGGTGTTAATGATGCAAACTATAATCAAGCACTATTTGCATTATTGTTATGTGTGTCACAATTGTTAATATGTGCGAGAGAACCATATATTCAATTAACATATTGTGCCGGCAAATTTAAGGAAACGTCAAAATATGCGTATCTTGAAGCGAGTACTAATATTCTGATATCAGTTTTCTTTGTATACAAATATGGGCTTGTAGGTGTAACAATTGGAACAATAGTCTCTATTCTTTTAAGATTATTCATGACGGTTATATATATTAATCGGAGAATGAACATTGAAATATTATGTAATATGATAACTGAGTTTATAATAATGGCTGTCGCTGTATGTTGTTCTGTTTTGGTGACTTCCTTTTTGATTAGTCTAAATCCTGAAAATTTTATTCAGTGGTTTATTACTGGAATAAAGTGTTTTGGGATAAATATAATTTGTATAACTATTGTATTTTTTCCGAGATATCATAGTGAAATTAGAAATATGTTAAAGAAAATTTCAAAACTATTAAATGGGATGGTAAAAACTATTGCAAAGTAATAATTTGAGAAATTCGAATATTGAATTATTAAGGATTTTTGCTATCATTCTGATTGTGTCATGCCATTTTACATTACATGGTATAGTCTCGGTAAATAGTGAGGACTCATTTCAAGTATGGAAAAATGGAAGTATTGTTAATAGGTTTTTTTCAAGCATATTTTCTATTGGAGGAGATTTAGGAGTTGGTATTTTTTTTTCAATAACGGGATATTTTGGAATAAAGATGAAGTCTCTTTCTATTAGAAAGATAATTATACCAACTATGTTTTATGGATGCTTTTGTTCTTTATTCTATTTTGTTGCTGTTGTTTTTCCTGAAATATTTGTAACACCATCAGCAGCTTTTAAGATGTTTTTTGTACCCTGTACTAGTGGTATTTGGTGGTATGTAACGGCGTATATATTATTATGTGCTATCGCACCTACTTTAAACAATATTTTTCTACGATTGAATTTTCGAGGAGAAATATTTACACTTGTTATTTTGTGGTGTTTGTTTTTTATTGATGGTATATCTAACGGTATGATCTGTCATATAGAGAAAGCTATTTTATATTATTTGTTAGGTGCATTTGTTAGAAATAGTCGTATTAGCTTTAACCGTATAATTTGTCTTGTAATGCTATATGTATCCTGGGGTTTGTTTATAGTATCGTTCTGGGGATGTGCATATGACATAAAATATCTAAATATTATGTACAAAATGGCTCCGTTTATATTTGTTCCTTTAGCAACTGTTAGCATTTTACTGTATGTTTGCAAAATTCCGGAGTTTAAAAATAAACATATAAATGAGATAAGTAGACATATATATTCAGTGTATTTAATTCATGATTCATTCTATGCACGGCAAATATTATGGAATGGTATAATAGATATTGAATATGTCTACAATATGAATTTATTTCCTATAATTTTTATAGTGTTGGTAGTTGTGATTTTCCTTGTTTGTGTTGGTTTTGATTTTTATGCAGAAAAAATGTATATATTAGTGAATAATAGAATTATGAATTATATTGAAAGGACATTTTATGAAAAATGATATGGGACGAGATGCCTGGCCAGATTATATGAAGGCTTTGGGTGTTATATTTATAGTATTTGGGCATTCATATCTCCCGGTTGTTTTTTTGAAACTTTTTTATGTGCCTATATTTTGGATAATTACAGGTTATTATTTTAAGGATAAAACATTTAAAGAGCATATAGTTTCAAGAGCGAAAAGGGTTTATTATCCGTTTGTGTTGACTAATCTTGTATATGTTATTGTCAGAAATATAAATTATTTTTTTGGCGGGACTACATTTTATTACAAGAGACATGATCTTATTAGAATTATTATTAGGATTTTTTTGCTTGACGTACCAGATAAATTAGCTTCTCCAATGTGGTTTGTGACAGCTTTATTGTCTGCAGAAATGTTATATTTATTAATTTGTAAAATTTTTCGAAAGGATTTATACATATTTGGCATTTCGATTGGTTTGTATATTATAAATTTTAAGTAGATATCCATAAGAGAAGTTTATTGGGGAGGATGTTGCATTATTTCATTAATGTTAACAATACCTGTTTTTTTTTGTATAGGTAATTTTATAAAAAAAAATAAGATCTTGTCTAAATTTAGTACCACAAAAACGTATATTATTATATGCGTTACAACTTCTGGTTTACTTACATTTTTACAAAAGCTATTATATTATAGGGCTGATTATAGAGTTGTAGAAACAAATAGTATGATTATGTTTTTAATTGTACCAATTATAGGTTTTATTTTATTATATTGTATTATTGGGGTTGCATCCAATATTACTAATAAACTAAATAAATTTCTAAAATTTTATGGGTATAATTCTTTGTATATCATGATGTTTCATCCTTTAGGGTATATGATTGTTGGATTGTTGCAGGTACATTTATTTGGATTTAAAGTGGAAGATATTAGTATTTGGGAAAACTATATACCAGGATGTATTTGGAATATTATAGGATGTATTATGGCAATGACTATACCAGTTGTTGTTATTATATTCATTAGAAAATCGAAAGGCATGTTATGGAAAAGAAATTTGCATTAGTATTCTTTATTAAATTACAAGAAGTACATCTAAAAAAGGATGTTGGTTTGTTTCCTATATATTTAACTAAAGAGTACTTTAATGAGGGTATAATATTCTATCCAACAAGAAAAAAAGATGAAAAAAAAAGAGAGTATAGAGGTGTTATTATTTGGCCGGTATATGTTGAAAAAGAATTAGATGATTATAGCAAAAGTATTAGTTATTTAATTGCTATAAAAAAACTTGTGTTCATTGAACAGGTTTCACATATAATGATTTTTCATTACAAATTATCACATTTGTTTTTTTTGTATTATTTGAAAATAACTTGCAGAACTAAGGTGTATTTGAAACTTGATTGCGACGATAATGGTAAAGATTATATAAAAGACATAGAAAATAATCACTGGTTTAAGTTAATACTTAACAAGTTATTGTTAAAAAAATGCGATTTAATTACAGTAGAAACAAAAAAAATATATGAAAATTTGAAAAAAATTTCTTTTTTTAGTGAAAAATTAGAATATGCACCGAATGGGTTGGATGATAGTATATATGATTTTACTGAGGCAAGCGAAAAAGAAAAGATAATAATTACAGTAGGTAGAATCGGTTCATATCAGAAAGATACAGAACTTTTTTTGGAAAGTTTGAGATACCTAAATTTCAATGATTGGCGCGTAGAAATAATAGGTCCAATCTCAGATGAATTTGAGAAAAAAATAGATAGATTCTATGAAGAAAACCCTAAACAGAGTGATAAAATAATTTTTACTGGAGAACTAACTGATATAAACCAAATAAAAGAGAAATATAAAAGTGCAAGCATATTTGTTTTAACATCTAGATATGAATCATCTGGATTGGTACTGATTGAAGCAGCTTTATTCGGAGATTATATTATATCGACTGATGTGGGATGCGTTAGGGATTTAAGTGGTGATGATGGATATTTTAAAATCATAACTTCATCTGAACGAGAGCTAAAGATAAAAGAACTATCGAGAGCATTACAAGAAGCTATGTCTATGAATATAAACTATGAAGATGTATATTTAGAGCGAATGAGATATTTGAAGAATAACTTTATGATGTCACGGATAATCAAAAGTGGATTTTTTATAGATTGGTCTAATAATTAAAAAATGTCCTATGCTATATGTAAACAATCAATAAAGGAATTCTATTTATCTTCTGGTGGAGATGAGTTGAAATCAACCAAGGAAGATAAAATTATATACAGATTATTTGACTCTATAGTTTATAGAAAGATAAAATGGTATTCATGGATGAATTGAAAGATGCCTGTACAACGACATTTATTCTGCCGTCATTAATCGAGTTTTGTCTAAATACATATCTTGAGAATTTTGTGATTAACGAATGGTTGGATGGCTTGAAGAATTTATCAGGAATTACTTTTGACCTTGATGAACAGAAATTGGTTGATACTTTCAATGGTGTGACTGGTGTTGGGACTGGTCTTATCGATGGAGATAAGAATACGTCTCTCCAAAAGATTTGGAATATGGGTGTGAAGTATGGAATTTCCTCCTTTAAGATAAATAATCGTTCCACACGCGCAAATACACCATTGCAGGAGATGGAACAGCAGGAGAAATACATAAGATAAAATAGAAAATATAAAAGATGAAAATAGAATATAACAATTGATGCTTTCCATGACCGTAATGGTGTTTTTGTGCGTGTGGATTGTTTGTGCAAAAATGATTATAACCCAAAGGGCTCTGTTACGGCTATGGAAAACCTCAATTGTTAAAAGGGCGGAAAAAGCATGAAATTTGTGCAGGATGAACAAGAACACCATGATACAGCGGAGAACTGATATAGAGGCTGGTGAGGTTTGTCAGAACTGTACAAAAAACACCAGCTAAGCAAAGAGGTTATTGACAACACCAGGAAAGTGAGAAGAGCTCCGTTAAAGAGTGGTGAAACACCAATATATCAAGTGGAAACACCAAGAAAAAGCGGACAACCAAATAAAAGGGGTAAATTTCTATGGAACAACGCTTAATGAAACACATTGACACATTAATCTCACGTTATCCGGTTCTCGAATCATGTAGAGATGACATCACCAAGGCTTATGAAATTATGGAGGAAGCCTACGCATCTGACCACAAACTCCTGATAGCTGGAAACGGTGGCTCCGCTGCAGACTCAGAACATATCGCTGGGGAACTCATGAAACGGTTTAAGACTCCGAGACCAGTGCCTACTGATTTTGTTGACAAGCTGAAATCTATTGATCCAATCCTAGGAGAAAGCCTCTCAAAAAACTTAGAACGTGGACTTATGGCTATACCACTTGTTGCCCACGAAGCATTGACAACGGCTTACATCAATGATGTTGACGGACTCGGTGTCTTTGCCCAGCAGCTCTATGGTTTCGGCAGACCTGGTGATGTGTTCCTCGGAATATCCACTTCTGGAAATTCTAAGAACGTGATGTCTGCTACAGTTGTAGCGCGTGCTCTCGGTATCAAGGTAATCGGTTTAACAGGAGCTAAAGGTGGAGAACTGGCTAAGGTTGCGGATGTGTGTATCAGAGTTCCCGAGGATGAGACTTACATGATTCAAGAACTGCATCTTCCTGTTTATCACTGCCTGTGCCTGATGCTTGAGGACAGGTTCTTTGGAACAGAGCAGTAATAAGTGTGGTTATCGGTTATCCTTGTATTTATATGGCGAAGGGATCATCAGAGGGCAGAGATTGGCTGAGACACATCAGGAATGCGATTGCACACGGTAAAGTATTTCGAGAAGGAAAAGCAGTGGAAGACAAAAAGGGATAAGAAGGACAAGCGAAAATGAAAACAGTAATCATGGCAGGAGGAAAGGGAACGAGAATTAGCGATCTCTTCCCCAATATTCCTAAGCCTTTAATTCCGATAAAGAACGAATCAGGCATCGCTAAACCAGTGCTGCAGTGGGAGATTGAATCTCTTGCTTCTCAGGGATTTACAGATATAGTACTTACTGTATCACATATGGCTGACCAGATACAGTCTTATTTTGGCGAGGGCTCCCGTTTTAGCTGCACAATTCAATACTATATAGAATCTACTCCGCTTGGTAACGCAGGGGCGCTGTTTAAGTTAAGGTCTGAGCTTCAGGAGCCATTTCTATTATTAAACGCCGATGCAGTGTTTGAGATTGACTTTAACAGAATGGTTAGGTTCCACCAGGATCATAGAGCTCTTGTAACCCTTTTCACGCATCCAAATTCTCATCCGTATGATTCAGGATTAATTATTGCGGAGTCTGATGGATCGGTAAAGTCATGGCTAACTAAAGAAGACCTAAGACCGAAATACTACAAGAACAAAGTTAACGCCGGTTTGCATGTTATCGATCCTGCTGTGTTAGATATGACGATTGAGCGTACAGGGTTAAATGTAGACCTTATCGGAACCACAAATGCAGAGACAGGGAAAGTCATCAAGGTCGATCTCGACCGACAGATTCTGAAGCCGCTTTGTGGAACAGGTGTTATGTTCGCCTATGATAGTCCTGAGTATGTCAAGGACATGGGAACACCGGAAAGGTTTAATCAGGTCAACCGAGACTTCAGTTCTGGAGTAGTGGCTGCGAAAAATCTCAGTAACCCACAACGCGCCATCTTCTTGGATCGTGACGGAACAATCAATAAGTATGTGGGATTTCTGCGTAATATTTCAGACTTTGAATTGATAGACGGTGTCGCAGAAGCAATCAAACTTATTAATTCATCCGGTTATCTCGCGGTGGTATGCACTAATCAGCCGGTGATAGCACGGGGAGAAGTAACGACAGAGCGGCTTTATGAGATCCACAATAAAATGGAAACGTTGTTAGGTGCTGAGGGAGCTTACATCGATGGTCTCTACTATTGTCCGCACCATCCCCATAAGGGTTACGCTGGAGAGATAGAAGCTCTAAAAATCGACTGCGATTGTCGGAAACCGAAGCCGGGAATGTTGTTGTCTGCTGCTTATGACTATAATATAGACCTGAGCAATAGCTGGATGATCGGTGATGGAGAGAATGATGTAAAGGCTGGAAAGAATGCTGGAACGCATACCGCTTTGGTTGGAGAAGGAGAATATGGACAGGATATTGCAGGTGAGAGCCTGTTAGCAGTTGTAAAGAAGATCTTGAAGAAGCTTTTTTGAATGGTTAAATTAAAAATGAAGTGTCGTATTATTAAAGAATTGATTCTTTGCATATTAATAATATTTTTGATTGCAGTAGGCACTGTATTACAAAGGTGTCATATATGCTGTATTCCAGATATTAATGATAATACAGCGGGCATTATTGTTCAGATTAATGCCACCATAATGACGTTGACAATCGCTTTGGTATCTTTGCTGGGTAATGTAATACATGACCAATATTTGGGGATAGGATATGCAAGCTTTTACCTAAATTTTAAGCCGAGAATCTTCAAGCAAAAGGTTGTGTTGGGTTTATCGCTGATTGATTTAGTTGTTTCAACAATATGTCTTTGGCTATGCTGGAATTACGTGATTCTTGCTCTTTTTATTTCTGAGATGATTCTTGTTTGGATTACGGGAAGCAATGTTTTTTGCGTATTTATCGATAGCGATAAGATAAAAGAAGAAATTCGTTATTATAGCTTATCAAATCAAATTCTGGGAAAAACCAAAAAGAAATCTGGGAAAATACAAGAGGGATATAGTCAGAAGATATGAATCCATTATCAACAATTATAAAAAAATTTGATAATCACAAAAGAAATGCTGCAAAAGATCAGCAAGATAAATTTATTGATGCATTCTCAGAAGTATTGTCAAATGGAGATGTTTTTGGTTTTGAAGATTATCTTGACCCATTTGCTTCAATCATTACTCAAGTCTGGTCATTAAGAAATGAGAATCATAGTTATTATACATTAGAAACTCTTGAAAATAATTGTGAGAAGCTTGTGGATTCATGTGCAAGTTCAGATGATTCTAGATCTAAGGTTTTATGCCTTAGATTACTTGCTTTCATCTATAAAACTATATATGAGCAGATTTGTGAGGAGGGTATTAGACCAAGAGGTATAAAAAATATTAGATATTTCGAAGTTGTAAATTACTCTAATGTGTTTAGATTCTTTAATCATATCCTAATGAAGGTTCCGACGTCAGCTATAGCTGAACAATTTAACTTGTATGAACTTCTTTATCATATGTTAATTACCGACTTATGCCTTGCGGTAGAACATCAGAAGTGTGAAATAGATGGTAGTTTTGAGGAGACTTCATTTGTTTGGGGACCCAAATCAACTATTTTAGATATACTTCGATTTATTGGATATTATGTTTTGGAACAGGGGAAAAATGGGTCGGTAGATAATATAGCATTATCATACTGGAAAAACCAGATTCACTTATGGTTGGATCATAATTTTCAACAGGATACTAGCAATGAATATGAATTCATTCACGCGAAATTTAGGAAGTATCTTCTTTCTGCAATTACAAGTGCTTCATCAATGTTGGTTTGTGGCTTGATAGACAATGGTCAGTTTGATATTGTTGGCGAAGGTTTGTATTCGGAATCTATGTATACTGAAGATTTGCCAGATAGAGTTGAGATAAAACGAAGAGTTATAGTTATTTCAAGAGCATTTCTATATTATATGGCTTACCGAGAGTCTGACGTGTTTGTTGATAAATTACTTAGAGAATCAGCAAGAAAATTTTTGTCTGATACAAGTGGTAAGTATCTTGATTTTATAAACCAACATGACGTGTCAGATATTCTTATCGATGAATTAAAAACGGATTTTATATCAGACAAAGATGGTAATAGAATCCATGCTAATAAAGAATATCATATAAAGGAGCTGCTTAAGTCCTTTGACTATCGTATGCGTAAAAATGGTTTTGGTGTTTTGATACTTGAGCCTGTGGTTCGCGATTTTTGTTTGTTCAGCATTTTATATAATAACAAGAAGTGTATTGGCAAACTCGGATTTCCTACGAACTATTATGGAATTGATGGGCTTGATTGGATGACAGATGAATGGCACAGAATAGAGGATTTTATCGGCTATGTTAAGGAATCAACAACTAATTTTGTGTATTCTTCAGAAAGTACCGATTTTGAATCTCTAACAGAACGTATTCAACAATACATGGTTTTTCTTGATTCCCACAGTGTTAAAAGAGAGAGAGACGGTATTGGTAATGTGTTACTTGAGTCATTAGTTAATGGAATAAAGGATAGGTACAAAAAGGAAAAAGAACAAGAGGTGTTTAATAGTGATTTGCAATATAGACAATTACAGGCAAACAATATTAGAATACAGTATCCCAAGATACCTGAATGGGAAGATACAATCATACAGGGGATAACAGAGAAATTTAGAAGAGAGGAATCCCAAAATTCTTTTATAGAACCAATTTCGAATATTGTGGAAAATGTTGCATATGGAAGAAATGCAAAAAAAATTGAAGGAGTACGATGTCAAAAAAATCTGGTCTTGTATTCTTTATGTAATTTAACTCGTACAATTGAACACTCTGTTGATAGCACAATGGTGAATCGAATTTGTGGTGTCCTAATGGATACATATATTAGTATGATGGTTGATTTAGATATGCTTGAAAAGATATCTAAAACTACAGACTCATATGATGATCACGAGTATATCAAGATACTCACCGAACGGCAGTATGACATGATGATAGGGTCGGAGTATTTGATTCGAAATAAGGATTATTCATTAAGTGAAAGTTTTAATGAGGCCACAAAAAAATTCTCAAAGATTACTGCGAATCCATGTTTTTATGGTGCAGTACTAAATAGTCGTGGAGTGATTTTCTACTTAAGCAATCCACACATAAGTGTAAGAGATGCAGATATCGGAGATGTTTATAGTGTTGAAGAATTAGATGACGGAACTTATGAGTATGAGCAAATAGGCGGGGTAAAGTTGCATTTTACAAAGGAAGAATTAACAAGTTTTTTAAGTCGAGAAAGAAAAGTAATAGAAGTAGTAGCAGATGTTGGAATAAAAAGGGTTGGAGCTGGTGAAAAGATTGGCATATACATTGAAAACGAGAGAATGCCAATAGTATGAAATTACAAGAGAGGACAATAGTGTGGATGGGTGACCTGTAGCATTTTGTGCAGGATTACCAAGAACACCATGATACAGACAAGAACTGATATAATTTGGATGGCTCTCCTAAAAATATCTCAAGATAGAGAGCGGCGGTGATACGGATGTTATCCATTATCCAATAGACAGGTTCCTGAAAAGAGTGTTCACAGTCCCTGCAGACATAACGTCGCTGCCTGAAAGTGATCATTGTGCCTCTGCTACCGAAAGCAAGGTGCCGGATAATGCGTTTCCGTCAGTTATCTTTGATGTTACAGTGTTCAGAATAAAAGAGTCATAATATAAGGGCGATTGCATCAATTGTAATTTTTGATGTGGTCGCCCTTCGTGGTTTATTATAATCTGACATTTGATTTCGAATAATCCATTTTGATTATATACCTATAATTGTACAAATAATGTTCTTTTTTATACTTTATCCATAATTCTAAAATTTCATATATATTTATAAACAAAATGATAGATTTGACAATAGAATTTATATGATTTTATAGAATTTATTCATGGTATTTTATATTTTTGTCTGATACAATATTGGCATCAACTGTACAGATGAAATATATTTTAGCGAGGCAACATTTACGTGGATAATATATTCTGATTTTGCATATGATGATGCATTTAGGACGATGGAAAGTGAATGTGATGACAT
>JAFUGT010000155.1 GCA_017469275.1 Lachnospiraceae bacterium | reverse complement strand
TTCTATCTACTATAACATGTGTTTGTAAAATAAGTATGAACAAAATCTTAGAATTTTCTTATTATTTTAAATGTGTTTATTATTGACAATCTTCTCCATTTTATATACAATTTACTTTAACCAGTAAAAGCGTTAAAGTTTTAAATTACCATAGTAAAGGGGCTGTTTGCGGAACTGTATAATATACACAAAGACAAAACAAAGCATAGAAGTTTCACAATTGCCTACAACTATATATAAGGAGAAGAATTATGCCAATTACAGAAATACTTGAAAGGAATGTTCGGGAATATCCGGATGATATATGTCTTGTGGAGATTAATCCCGAAGTGAAAGAAATCCGACGTGTAACCTGGAAAGAATATGAACTTATGGAGCCTAATCCCACAACACATTACAGACGAGAGATTACATGGCATGTAATGAACGAAAAGGCTAACCGTTTTGCCAACCTGCTTATTTCAAGAGGAATAAAGAAGGGAGACAAGGTAGCCATCCTTCTGATGAACTGTTTGGAATGGCTTCCTATATATTTCGGAATATTGAAAACAGGCGCACTTGCTGTACCTCTCAATTTCCGTTATGCAC
Organism: Lachnospiraceae bacterium; assembly: GCA_017469275.1. GTDB lineage: Bacteria > Bacillota > Clostridia > Lachnospirales > Lachnospiraceae > CAG-590. The sequence goes on along the minus strand of JAFUGT010000155.1, from coordinate 5,305 downwards.
CGGATGAAATTGAATACTGTGTTAAACTGGCCGATGTGGATATTTTGGTCTTCGGTCCTGAATTTATCGGACGTGTAGAGGAGATAGCCGATAATATTAACAAGAACCGTCTGTTGTTCTATGTTGGAGATAACTGTCCTACCTTTGCCGAAGATTATATAACCATGACCGCCAACTGCTCTTCATTGTCACCTGATATAAAACTCACAGATGAAGATGATGCAGCAATATATTTCTCGTCAGGAACAACAGGTTTTCCTAAAGCAATCCTTCACAATCACGAAAGCCTTATGCATTCCTGCAAAGTTGAGCAGAATCACCATGGTCAGACAAGAGATGATGTATTCTTGTGCATTCCTCCTCTGTATCACACAGGAGCTAAAATGCACTGGTTCGGCAGTCTCCTTGCCGGAAGCAAGGCTGTACTTCTAAAAGGTACCAAACCGGAATACATATTAGATGCGGTTTCCAAGGAACACTGTACTATAGTATGGCTTCTGGTTCCCTGGGCTCAGGATATTCTTGAAGCCATTGAAAGCGGTAAAGTCAAATTAGAAGATTACGAGCTTTCACAGTGGCGACTTATGCATATAGGCGCCCAGCCCGTACCACCAAGCCTTATTAAAAAATGGAAGCAATACTTCCCTAATCATCAATACGATACCAATTACGGTCTCTCTGAATCTATAGGACCCGGTTGTGTTCATTTAGGAGTTGAGAATATACATAAAGTAGGGGCTATCGGCAAAGCCGGATACGGCTGGGAAGTCAAGATAGTAGATGAAAAGGGAAATACAGTAGAACGTGGAAATGTTGGCGAATTATGTGTCAAAGGTCCCGGTGTGATGACTTGTTACTACCATGATAAGAAAGCTACCGAAGAGGTATTAAAAGACGGCTGGCTATTTACCGGCGATATGGCGCAGGAAGACGAGGATGGCTTTATCTTCCTCGTGGATCGCAAAAAGGATGTTATAATCAGCGGCGGAGAAAACATTTATCCTGTACAAATTGAAGATTTTATCCGTACACATGCCGGAGTTCATGATGTTGCAGTAATCGGTCTGCCTGACAAACGTCTCGGTGAAATTACATGTGCAATTATCGAGCCAAAGGAAAATATTATTATAACCGAAGACGAGATCAACGAAATGTGTCATGCACTTCCCAGATACAAACGACCTAGAAAGATTATATTTGCTGATATTCCAAGAAATCCAACGGGCAAAATCGAGAAGCCTAAACTTCGTGAGATTTACGCAGGCGGTAGTGTTGTCGATGCTCAAAACCGCGGATAATATACAATAAGCTGTTTACAAAGTAACATGCGGATTGAGAAATGATTTTTGCGCGACCGGGTTTAATATATTATGTAACATATATATTTTACAAAAAGGAGCAGGTAGTTAATACCTGCTCCATATTTTTGTTATCCACTCGGAAAGTCAAATAATTGTTAGTATTTTCATAAACGCTTATGTCAGACTTACTCCTCAGATGTTGTTACAGTCTCGGCAGCTTCTTCGGCAGTCTCAACCGCTTCATCAACAGTATTTTCTGCTACATCTGCATTTACTTCTGAAGAAGCCTCTGTTGCTTCCGTCTCATCAGAACCATCTGCTATCGTAAGTTCTTCGCTGTCAAAATTAAGTATTTCCTCTTCACTGTCAAGTTTGACATTACGATAACGCTTCATACCTGTACCGGCAGGAATCAACTTACCGATAAGCACGTTCTCTTTAAGTCCTGTAAGCGGATCAATCTTACCTTTGATTGCAGCCTCGGTAAGAACCTTCGTTGTCTCCTGGAATGAAGCTGCTGAAAGGAATGAACTTGTAGCAAGTGAGGCTTTGGTAATACCAAGCATAACCTGTGTGCCAACAGCAGGCTCCTTGCCTTCCTCCTCTAATTTCTTATTCATCTCTTCAAAATCAAGCACATCTACATGTGTTCCCGGAAGATAACCTGAATCTCCACTCTGTTCAATCTTGACCTTCTTAAGCATCTGACGAACAATGACCTCTATATGCTTATCATTGATATCAACACCCTGAAGTCTGTAAACCTTCTGCACTTCACGGAGCATATAATCCTGAACTGCACGCACACCCTTGATCTTCAAAATATCATGTGGTGTAACCGAACCGATTGTAATCTCATCACCGGCCTCAACCATCTGATCATCAAATACCTTAATTCTTGAATCATAAGGGATAAGGTATGCTTTTGACTCACCGGTCTCATCATTGGTAATAACAACTTCTCGCTTCTTCTTAGTATCACGAATCTGAACCTTTCCTGCAATCTCTGTGATAATAGCAAGTCCCTTAGGTTTACGTGCCTCAAAAAGCTCCTCTACACGAGGAAGACCCTGTGTGATATCTTCACCGGCAACACCACCTGTATGGAAAGTTCTCATTGTAAGCTGTGTACCCGGCTCACCAATTGACTGAGCAGCAATAATTCCAACTGCCTCACCAACCTGTACAGCCTGACCTGTTGCCATGTTGGCACCATAACATTTTGCACAAACACCGATATGTGACTTACAGTTAAGAATATTACGTATCTTAAGTTTTGTAACAGGATTACCGTCTTTGTCAACTCCGGCGTGAATTATTCTCTCGGCACGCTTAGGAGTGATCATATGATTTGCCTTGACAATCATATTACCATCTTTATCAAATACAGATTCGGCTGCATAACGACCTGTTATACGCTCTTCAAAGCTCTCAATCAACTCCTGTCCCTCAGTAAATGCTTCAACTACGGAACCCGGAATCTCTCCCTTGCCCTCGCAGCAATCAACCTCGCGAATTATAAGCTCCTGAGATACATCTACAAGACGTCTTGTAAGATAACCGGAGTCAGCAGTACGAAGAGCTGTATCTGAAAGTCCTTTACGAGCACCATGAGCTGAGATGAAGTATTCCAAAACGTCAAGTCCTTCACGGAAATTTGACTTGATTGGAAGCTCGATAGTACGACCTGTTGTATTAGCCATCAAACCACGCATACCTGCAAGCTGTTTAATCTGCTGATCGGAACCACGGGCTCCTGATTCAGCCATCATCTTAATATTATTATAGGTATCAAGTCCATCAAGAAGTGCTTTTGTAAGTTCCTTATCAGCCGCATCCCATGTCTTGATAACTGCCTGATAACGCTCTTCCTCAGTACCGTAACCATCCTTGAACATACCGTTAATTCTATCAACAGTCTCCTGAGCATTGTTAAGAATCTCTTTCTTTGCTGCAGGCACAGTCATCTCGGAAATCGAAACGGTAAGAGCACCCTTTGTAGAATACTTGTAACCTATGCTCTTAATATCGTCAAGAACTTCTGCTGTCTTTGTTGCGCCATGGATATTGATACATTTATCAAGTATTCCCTTCAACTGTTTCTTACCAACAAGGTAATCAATCTCTAATGATAGTTCATTACCCGGAACACTTCTGTCAACAATTCCGAGATCCTGCGGAATTATCTCATTAAACAATATTCTACCAAGTGTTGATTCAATAATAGTTGAACCTTCCGTTCCATCCGGCATATTTCCGCGAACTCTTACTTTAATCTTTGCATGAAGAGTTATCTCGCCATTCTCATATGCAAGAATAGCCTCGTTCTTTGACTTGAATATCTTACCTTCGCCCTTATCACCCGGCTTGTCAATTGTAAGATAATAAATACCAAGTACCATATCCTGTGAAGGAACTGCCACCGGCGCACCATCTGAAGGCTTAAGCAGGTTATTAGGTGAAAGCAATAAGAATCTACACTCTGCCTGAGCTTCTACCGAAAGTGGAAGATGCACAGCCATCTGGTCACCATCGAAGTCAGCATTAAACGCTGTACATACAAGAGGATGAAGCTTAATAGCCTTACCTTCTACCAGAATAGGTTCAAATGCCTGTATACCAAGTCTGTGAAGTGTTGGAGCACGGTTAAGCATTACCGGATGCTCTTTGATTACATCTTCTAATACATCCCATACAGCCTCTTCAAGCTTCTCCACCATCTTCTTTGCAGATTTAACATTATGTGCAAGTTTTCTTGCAACCAATTCTTTCATAACAAACGGCTTGAACAATTCGATAGCCATCTCTTTTGGCAGACCACACTGATAAATCTTAAGTTCAGGTCCTACCACGATAACGGAACGTCCTGAATAGTCAACACGCTTACCGAGAAGGTTCTGACGGAAACGTCCCTGCTTACCCTTTAACATATCAGAAAGAGATTTGAGAGCTCTGTTACCGGGGCCTGTAACAGGACGTCCACGACGACCGTTGTCGATCAATGCATCCACAGCCTCCTGAAGCATTCTCTTCTCATTTCTTACAATAATATCCGGAGCTCCGAGTTCAAGCAATCTGTTAAGACGGTTGTTACGGTTAATGATTCTTCGGTAAAGGTCATTAAGGTCTGATGTAGCAAAACGTCCACCATCTAACTGTACCATAGGTCTAAGATCAGGTGGAAGTACCGGAACTGCATCAAGAATCATCCACTCAGGCTTGTTACCTGATGTACGGAATGCCTCAACAACCTCTAATCTCTTGATGATCTTGGCACGTTTCTGACCTGTAGACTCTTTGAGCTCAGCCTTAAGCTCAGCAGCCTCCTTCTCAAGATCTATAGCCTCTAAAAGCTCCTTAACGGATTCAGCACCCATTCCTACACGGAACTTACCAAATCCAAATTCTTCTTCGGCATCACGATACTCTTTCTCTGTAAGCACCTGCTTATAAGTAAGATTAGTCTCACCCGGATCAAGTACAATATATGATGCAAAATACAATACTTTTTCAAGTGTTCTTGGAGAAATATCAAGTATAAGACCCATACGGCTTGGAATACCCTTAAAATACCATATATGAGAAACAGGGGCTGCAAGCTCAATATGTCCCATTCTCTCACGTCTTACATTTGCTTTTGTTACCTCAACTCCACATCTGTCACAGATAACACCTTTGTAACGGATCTTCTTATATTTTCCACAATGACATTCCCAATCCTTACTAGGTCCGAATATTCTTTCACAAAACAGACCATCCCGTTCAGGCTTCAATGTTCTATAATTGATGGTTTCAGGTTTTTTAACCTCACCACGAGACCACTCTCTTATCTTTTCCGGAGAAGCAAGTCCAATCTTAATCGCATCAAAGTTCATTTGTTGTTCTACTTCTTGATTATTAATAGCTGACATTTATATGCTCTCCTCCTATCACTCATCAAAGTTATCATCATAACCGCCATCGTAGTTATCATAGTCATCACCATCATAACTGTCACCATAGCT
>JAFUGT010000017.1 GCA_017469275.1 Lachnospiraceae bacterium | reverse complement strand
TTAATTTTCCATAAAAATTATCTGAAATAACATATTTTGCATTATCAAAATCATCTACAATATATCCTATATGATTTCCATACATAATGGCAGCTTTCTTAATTGTACTGTTCCCTGATACAGAATCATTAACAAACTTAAAATTCAATTCACTTACATTGGTACAACAAATATCACCAAATGAGGTATGTAGCTTCCTGTAATCTTCGTCATCTATTAGCATTGAAGGTTTTGAAGCAGCTTCACTATCATTTTCGCCAACCGAGCCCTCAGCAGTTACATCTCCGACAGTAGTTTCACAGGTTCTTTTAAAATAATCTATCGGTGCGCCTTTTCCATTGTAATTACTGTCTACGGAATAGCCTATTTCAATGGGATACTGATATATAAGTTCACTATCGGAGGATATATCTCTATCAACTTCTCCGGTCTCATTATTAGCTACCTCCGTATGTAGTTGTCCACGAGATAGAGTAGTTTTAATCCCAATTATCACAATTACCGTCATCAACAACAAAGTGGCATATTTTCTTATAAAACTACTTCTCAACATAATTCTGATAAACCGCTTCATATATATCTCCTACTGATTACGAAAGACCACCTGATCTTTGTTGTATATAGAATAACCACCAACGCACAAAACAGCCGCTATCACCACTGCGCATATAACAACCGCAATCGGAACCTGCTGTCCCGGATAACACCATTGCACAGGACTTAATATCCTAAGGACCGCCAGTTTGCCTGACAATCCATACAGCCATTCCAGCTCATTATATGTTTTTCCCGAAGCAAAAAGACAATCCGCCATCAAGCCAATATAGGAATATAATCTTGCAAGCAAAAATTGTATCAGAAGAATCAAAAGACAGGTTTTCGAGCAACTCTTTTCTCTAAGACTGCACGCAGCAACAAAAAAAGCAACACTCAAGCAGAATAATCCTGAGAGAAACATTTTTCCAAAAAAAGCACCGGAAATCAATATCATCTTTTTTTCATTTAGAAGAAGGAAAAATATAAGATTTTCAAGAAATGAAAGCAAACAGATTGCCAAAAACCATACAAGTCTCAGCACCAGTTTGGAAATCAATATGGTCTTTCTTTCTATACCGAGATTACGCATATAAGGAAGAGTTTCGAATTCCTCTTCTTCCACAATAGAACATGCAAATCCTTCCATAAGTAAAAATATAATTATCATAGGGAATATGAATATAGTCAGATACCATATATTAACATACAGATGTTTGCTCCACTCATAAAACAATAAATAATTACAAATCGCATTAGGAAAATTAAAGTGTGTATTGAGTGACGGCACTATCTTATCTGCAAGCAAAGAGACAATAAATGCAGAAAAAAAGAATATAACTGTATAGAGAAGTATATGCAATAATCTCTTTTTATTTCTTGCAATATCTATGTATATCACAGTGTTCATGGTCTATTATCCTCTCATCCGATCCATCTGGAGTAATCCTGATAAATCTCTTCTTTCATAGTAAGATTCTCTACTGAAAAATCTCTGCATCCCGTTCTATATATCATCACTATAAGATTATTTCTATCCTGTTCATGACATACGAACTTGGTAAGCCTCCTACTTCCATATAATATCCTGCATCTTTCCATGTCTTCAGGATGTATTGTTCCACCAACAAGACTCACAACTTTACCGGGTTTCGGAAGTGATTTCCTTGTGTAGCTTCTAATCTCATCCGATGCAATAAAATGATAGTTTCCACAAGGAAACTTAAGATTTTCAAATGAGGATTCAGCCATAATTATTGCCGTACCTTTGTTATGTAATTCAACCAACTCTTTACACACCATTAAAAAAGCATTGTTGCTTAACAAACTGGTCGGTCTGTTGATCAACAATATATCAGGTTGCAAGGACATTGCCAATATATAGGCAACCAAACGATTCTGTTCGTAAGATATTTCGAGTAATTTCTTCTTGATATTGATTCCGAATTGAGAACACAATCTCGTCTGTTCTTTAGCTGCTGCTTCACCCGCTGTAATCGATGCAGCCACAAGAAATTCCTCAACAGTCAGATCACGATAACATATTATATCATCCGGCACATACTGTATCTTCGATGGTTTACCCTTACCATGACGCAATGAGTGAGAGTACCAGATTCTTCCTGCACGAGGTTTATAAAATCCACAGATTGCCTGCATAATTCTATCTGCTGCCGCATTTTCAGAAATCAATCCGATTATATCACCATTATGAATCTCCATATTGATGCGTTTTCCAAGTATTCCGTTAGAATTCTTTACTGCCACATTACGCAAAGAACATATTGTGACGAGGTTCGTAACCTCCATCAACTCCCATTGCATGTCACTTTCTCCAATCCAAATATGTAACTACACGACTCATTTATACAGTCATACAGAGTTATCATATCACGAACCAAACATCTTTACAAGTAATTTGTCACAGTTGCCAAAAACACTAAGTATATCCGGTTACTATTCACAGTAGATATAAGTTACATAAAAGAAGCAACTTACCTTTGGTCTTGGCGGTTGCTTCTTTTGTTTTCTGTATCTTTAATATTGTGGCGTATAGCTATAATCGTAGTGATTATTCCATATATGTTATACCGCATTGTGCCAAATACATCAATGTCTTATTTGGCAAATTCAATCAGTTTCCTCATTATCCACAACCAAGGTTGCTGAGCCATACGCTTTAAGCGGTTTACCATTTTCATCATACTCCAAGGTATATCTCACATGAAATGGTACCCTTCCCACAGTTAGCGGAATTATTGCCTCTAAATGCGGAACCCCTTCCTCTAACTGTCTCATCCAATCATAGTACATTTCCTTGTAATCTTCCGGGAAAAGCCCACTCTCAAACACAGGATCAGGATAATTCTTGATAATCGGCGGAAGATTGAGATCTCTCATACAGCGAAAACACGGTCTCATTTCCTTAGTGGCAATCATATACTCCCACGCATATATGTTAGCATGTTCACTTGCCATCCGAAACTTCCTTTCACTTTCCGCTATATTGGCATACTGTTTCTTCTCTTTGGTAACATTTTGTATCATAGCATATACAAGATACTGCTCACCGGCCTGTCCGATAACACGCATATTAGTTCTTATACACACCTTATCCTCGCCACAGCAATCAGAGTAAAATGTTCTCCATGTTTCGCACATTTCTTCGTCGCCCGACTTAATTGCTCTTTGAATCGTATCCTCATATAATTTTCTGTTGTTCTCATCATATATTGCCCATGGGTCTGAGCCAAGAATATCATTCTCTGACATATTCATACCGAGTTCAACAACATACTTATGATTGACTCTTAATACCTCTGTCTTGCCATTCTCATATGTAAATATAGCAGCACCGCCAACAAAATTAGAAAAAATGATTGTTTCAAGGGATTGCGGATCCCAAAACTTGCCGGCGTCCATGGTACTGATTAATTTCAGCGGTTGTTCCATGGGCTCATGTTCAGTCATTGTAAGTTTATCAATAAACTGTGTCTCCGTGATAGGCTTTGAGTACAGGTATCCCTGAATATAATTACATCCGATACTCTTCATATAGTCTGCCTGCTCGATAGTCTCCACGCCCTCCGCAATAACAGGTGTCTCAAGCCATTTTGTCATCTGGACTACGGAACCAAGGATAGTTCCTCCTCTGCCCCCTACCTTGCCACTTATAAATCTCATATCCAACTTAATAATATCGACATCGAGATCCTTCAAAACATTAAGTGATGAATAACCACTGCCAAAATCGTCCATCTCTACGATATAACCATATTCATGCAGTTTGTCAAGAACCTTCGTAATAAGTTCCAAACCGCCAATGGCTGACGACTCTGTAATCTCAACTCTTAAATATTTCACAGGCACATCATATTCTCTTCTGATGCGCTCTATCTCATCAACATAATCATTCTTATAAATGTCATACCTTGACATGTTAAATGATATTGGCACAAGCGAAATCTTTTCTTCTATACATCTCTTCTGAAACTTACATATTAATTCAAAGACATGCAAATCAGCTTTGTATATAAGATCATTTTCTTCTAAAATCGGAATAAAGTCACCCGGATACTGCATCCCTTTCTCAGAATCTCTCCATCTCATCAGTGCTTCAGCACCAACCATCCTTCCCGTAGCGTGATTAATCTGTGGCTGATACACGACAAATATTTCATTATTAGCTATAGCGTCATCAATCTTTCCTACAATCTCCTTAGCATCCATCTGCCTATCCATACACACGCCCTCCCCTAACCATTTTAATCTTTTCCTGCCCAAATAAAATAAACAATTAACCGTTCAACGTATATAGTTTGATTATACCAAACAATACGTATAGCGGTCAATTGTTTATATATAATGAAAAAATAATATTTGACAATCAAGTAAATATTGTTATAATAACGATAGGTGTTATATCACGATGTGCCAAATACGCCAATGACATATTTGGCAAACCTAATCAAATTCCTCTCAAACACACCCGTTGTTTCATATTATCAAGGTCAAGGCTGTGGAATGCTCCACCTGCACAATAATCAGCATTCTCGCACCCTTTGCATTTCGGGTCTATATCTGAAATGTCCTGCCTGAATATTTTGAAACGATTATGCCACACATCAGTAAAATCATCCGTTAGTATATTCCCTTGAACAGTCTCCGGTCTTCTCTCAACGTCAAGACATGCTCCAATGTCTCCATTAACCATCACACTAGCAACATATGTTCCTGCTCCACATAAGAAATACCAATTACGAATCTCACGTTCATAATCTACACCGACATAATGAGTACATCCGTATTCCACGGGATAGCCTTGCCTTCTCTTATCACGAATATACTCGAATAAATTTCGGTAATCCGATAATGTAAGCATAAGTTTCGGATGGTCAAGCGCCCTTCCTATCGGTTCTAAAGTACCTATTCTCCAAGAACCTATATCCATCTTTTCAAATATCTCGAACAACTCCGGCAGTTCGTTAATATTCTCATGATTCACTATAGTCGTAATTTGAACATGGTTAAACCTACCATTATCTATCAATGCCTGTATTCCTTGCATACCCATATCATATGCGCCTTTAAGCCCTCTCAATCTGTCATGAGTTTCACGAAGTCCGTCTATGCTTACTGAAATCGTACCCATTCCCGCTTCAGCAAGTTTTTCAGCCATCCTTTCATCAATTAGTGTGGCATTACTGGTCATTCCCCAATCATAACCAAGACTATTGGCATATCCCATAATCTCAAAGAAATCCTTTCGAAGCAATGGCTCTCCTCCGGTAATGCACAGCTGAATATTGCTAATATCAAAATCTCTCTTCACCTTGTCAAGAAATGTCTTATACTGTTCCAAGCTAAGTTCTTCACTCTTCACATCGCCACAGCGACTCCCACAGTGAAAACAATACTCATTACATTTAAGAGTAAGTTCAAGAAAAAGACGCTTTAACTGTGGTCTTTCATAAAGCACCTTTCTATGCTTCTGCATCCTGTCAAGATGCTCATATTTTAATCGATACTTATATTCACCCGTTCTATTCAAATAACTGTCTCCATTCACTTTTGTTAGTTAGAACCATTTAATACTTCCGGCGGACCATATAACTCTGTAGGCACTTCGTTAGCAGGATCATAATTAGTCGAAGGTGGACCGTATAATACGACACTAATATCTTCTCTCGGGTCATAATCAGAAGCTGTTGTCGGCTGTTCTGTTGTCAGCAGTTCAGTTGTTGACTGTTCCGTTGTTAACTGTTCTGTTATTTCCTGCTCTGTTGTCACCTTTTCTTTTTTCTTACTGCTTTTTGATTTTTTCGCTGTACCTTTTTTCTTCTTTTTTGTAGATGACTTCTTCACTTGTGTCTTCTTACTTTGTGTCGTAACGGAAGTAGCCACAGTACTTTTAGTACCCTCCGTCGTCTCCTCAACAGTTACCTCCGTATTCTCTTCCGTTGTATCATTTTCTAACATATCGGGAGAGCCATTCAGTGTAACTTCTTCCTCATCTTCCGGATTATAAGAACCATCCAACATCTCAGGTGGACCATATATTTCCTCCGGATCCTCATCCTCAGGTTTATATTCCGTACTATTGATCATCTCCGGGGGACCGTATATTGTAGCCGGCTCTTCATCTTCAGGTTTTTTCCTATTAGCACAACCCATAGCTGTCACCGCTGCACCCACACAGAATGCCCCCATCGCTATCATTCTGTTGAATTTATCGAGTTTTCTCATTGATTCACCCCATCTCCATAGAAAAAATATAACTCAAAATTTTTAAATAATAGTACATCTATTAACTGACACAATCTTTCAAATATGCTTCATATACTTTTTCTTCATCATATTCAGGCGAAAAATATACAGCAGTCTCATATAACGGTCGAATTACATCAGCATTCTCCTCAATGTCATCTGCAATCTCATCAAGTGTTTTTCCTTTAACGAGTTTTTTACAAATCAATTTTATTGTATGACGAATGTCTGCTTCTTTTTTTGCTTCTTCTCTCGCTTCTTTTTTTATTTCTTCTCTCACTTCTTTTTTTACTTCTTCACTTACTTCTTTTTTCACTTCTTCTATTGCTTCTTTTTTTGCTTTTTCTTTTGCTTCCTCAATCTCATCCGCATAATATTCTGCAAAATAATCCTTATAAGTCATAAACCGCATCTTCGACACCTCCTGTTCCTTTACCTGTCTGACATAATCATACATCTTTAGGGTGGCATCGTCAACGGCATTTTCTCTTGTACTATTCTCTATAAAATGAAGCATATTTCTTATTGATTCATTACCACCTACAGTTCCGGTTGTATTGAAATAAATAATTTCCAACCCATCATCGTATCTAAGTTCCGGTACCTCAACACATGCATTGTCAAATGTGTAACACACCCTATCGAACCCAAAAGGATCATAATCAAGAATGAATATAATGTACAAATTGGGTAATTTCCCAAAATCACGTTCACCGCTCTTTAATCTTCTACTATCAATTTTTGCCTGATAAAACCTTGTCCTTTTCGGTAGATTTTCCTTATTTTTCGGTTTTCTGTGAGGTTCTACATCATATACATTTATGCCTGGAAGTCCATCTTCTTGATTATCGATATTTTCCTCAATCTCAACATCTAATATTATACCTCTTTGATTCGGTAATCCCGGCGGTATATTTTTCTGTGGAATAATCCTAACTTCTCCTATTTTTCTCTGCAATAAGGATGAAACAATCTCACGACATGCAGCCTCACCAACTTCCGCATCATTAGCAATCTCATTCATAAGGAAATTATCAATAATATTTAATTGTTCAAATTCTTTCTTCATATAGAATGTCCTTTACAATTATATTTCGAATGCGCATTTGATGTCAATATTGTATCGGACAAAAATATAAAATACAATGAATAAATTATATAAAATCATATATATTTAATTTTAAATATGAATATTTGTTTAGAATTATTGTGGGTTTGTTTATATTTATATATTTTTTATGAAATTGAGGGAATGTAAATATTTCATAAATAAAAAAGCAAACTATTAAACGTATACGAAAACAGCCGCACCCCGAAAGGTGCGGCTGCAGAAACCAGTTTAAAAACTTATTCCGTAAGTCCTATTGTTTGACTATACAGTAACTGATTGTAAGTATCTTTTAATACACTATCACCATCAACACCTATGGTCAACTTAACACTAGATGTCTCTACTGACAATTCACTATCTTCAGCCAAATGTATTACAATTTTATTATTAGCTGTCTTCTCAACTGAAGAGATAGTATAAATTGTAGGTTCAGCTTCTCCATTTTCTTTAGTAACATTAAACATTTTATCAGATAATGGAGACTTTTCATTAATAGCATTATTTACCGTTACAGTGATAGTTTTTGCATTCTTATCAAGTTTTGCTTCTGTAATATAAAAATCATCAATATTTTGATTTGCAACATATGTTATACTTACTGATTTAACACTAACGTCTTCAACTGTAGCACTAATTGTATATTTTGTTGCAGTTCCTGGTGCTGGAATTTCAAATCTATACTTTCCGTCATCACCAGTTATAAGAGTATCTGCATCTAAATCATCGCTACTCATAACTATATCAGAGCCTTCCATAACTTTAAAAGTTACTTTCTTACCAGCAAGAGCATTATCATTTATATCCTGCGCATTAATATATACCGGAACTACGGTATCTTTATCCTGCTGACCTTCATAAGCAACCTTAATTGATGGTTTAAGTTCATTTTCAACCCAATTAATATTTAATGAAATACTTGCAGATACTGAAGATACTCCGGTTCCAACATTGTAGTAATCCCCTATCTTTTCTTCAGTTACTTCAACACCGTCATTTTCATCATATACCATTACTCTTTTCGTGATAGTGAACTTGATATTTTCAGGTCTTGTAATTGTATCACCTGTCAGTTTACCTGTAACATTAGTTATACCAAGTGTTTTATTTTTGATTTTAAATGAACCATCATTATTATCTACAAAATCTTCTACTTCATTAGTGTTTTCAAATTTAGGTACGACCCCTTCTACATCCGAAACATAAATCGTAGTTCTGACATATTGATTGTCTTCAATCGGAATAAATTGTGATGCAGCAATTGTTTTAAGACCAAACATCCAATTTGTTCCTGTTTTTCTATTTAGATCAACAGGATATCTATCACTTGGTATAGTCATATTACGTCCAGCAATAGAATCTACTATTATTGAATTTTTTGTTTCATCTTTGTCAGATGTTTGTGGGTCATCATCCACATCTACTTGATCAACAAATTCTAGTCCCAAATCAACCCAATGAATTGTAGCTACTTCAACTAATTTATTTTTGATGAATTCATCTTTTTGATCATCATCCATATTGATAAATTCATCAGTTGCACCAACATACAATTTTACTCTATATTCTTTTGACTTTGCAGTTAATCTGTTTAAAAGAAGAGAATCATCGCCGTCTGTCAATGTAAACATTAAACGACCCTTAGGATCTGTACTTAGATTTAAGTCACCCTCAACAAATCCACTTTGTTCATCAAAATCAACTTCGCCATCTTCATAATATAACGATACTGTGCTACCGTTCTTAGTTGAAACAGGATTTTCATTCTTATCTACGAGCTGTGCAACAACATTAACACTCTGTCCTTTTAGGGCATAGTAATCAACCGCTTCAACCTCTTCATCGACATCCGGCTCTGGAGCCCATTGTACACTTGTGTGAACATCATACTCACTCGTAGCTTCTACTCCATACTCTGAAAGATCAAAAGTCGCCTTTATTGCAGTAAATCCTGTTTTGGCATCGCCTGAAGATACTGTCACATAATTGCCGTTTGGTTGTATGCTACCAACCATATTAGTGTATTCATTAGACGCAACTTGTACAGCAAACCCATAATTCCAATAATTAAAGTTTGATATTGTATTGGTATTCTGATATACATCGTCTTCATTAACCAAATGTCTGATAGGATATGTGTAGTAAGCAACAACTTTATTACTCTGAGTTGTATCTTTAACTTTAATTATTGCATTACCGACATACGGGAATGATGGAACATTATATGAATATTCATAGCCATCTTTAATAAAACTTTCATCCTGTATATATCTTTGAGCTTTCGCTTTCGTAAGATTCACATCACTATTGGCTGAACGGTCAAACGATTCATCTTTCGACCAAGTAACCTTACCGTTCAACGTCTTTTTTGTTCCCTGTTCAACCTGTTTCGTTGAATAAGCTCCAACAATTTTTGCTACTGTGAATCCAGCATTCTTTTCAAGGTTTATCTGACCTTCAGAAATGAGTGCAATTACTGCATAAATACTTTGATTATCCTGTACTGGAATCTGCATATTTTGAGCATCTTCATCAATCTTATCCGATGTAATTACATATTCCTTTAATAAAACATCCGTCTTATTATTATCAACATCTTTTTCATAGAATCTTACAACCAACTTTGTAAATTCTGATATTGATAACTGATCAAATTTTAAATTAGCCCATTCTAGTCCTGCCGGAATCTCTTCTATTATCTTCGTAGTGGTTGTATTGTCCTCATTGTTATATGTTCCATATAGGCCAGATGAAAAGTTAATAACATTCTCATAATCACCTTTTTTTACTTCTGTTTCGGAAGCTGGCAACTGTATAAAAGGAGATGCCTTAAACGTAACAGTATGGCCAACCTGTTGACTAGTAACATATTCCTGACCAAACAATCCATTACGTGACATAACCGATACAACTGGTTGAGCATCACTTTCAACAGCGTTAGTTCCTGGAACAAGCGGATCATAATCCTTTTCAACACCATTGACTACTTCTACACCATTAATACCTACACTCGCAAAAGAAATTGTCGCCGTCGCTGTAACTGAACTATCTTCTGTAAGACTTGCCTGAATTTTATAACTCTCAAATAAACCATCCATCGGCTTAACTTCAGAATATCTATTAGCCAATAATAACGGGAAATTTGCCACTCCTGTTTTTTCATTTGTATCACGAGATTTATTACCATCAAGCTCGTACATACCTGCGGCATTACCATATAAAGGTGTAACTCTTAATGTAATTGCTTTTCCTCCAAGAGCTTCTCCCTTATCTGTGAGCTTTACACTTATTGTAGCATCCTTACCAGCTAATGTAACAAAACTTGGGCTTTCTTTTGAAGTATCCCAATATTCTTTCAAAGAATCATCAGTGAGAGAGATGGTCAAACCATCACCAACTCCAACAGAAGACTCTTTTACAATAATCTTAATAGAATCTTTGAACCCACCATCAACAGTTGTAACGGTGATTGTTGCCTCTCCAGGCGCTTTTGCAGTTACAACACCTTCAGCAGATACAATAGCAGCTGATGTGTTATCAGACTCAAAAGTAACCTTCTTGTTACTTGCATTTTCTGGTGTGAACACTGTTTCAATAGGATATGTAGAATTGACTGTTAATTCCTTCTCCTTAGTTGTTACTGAAATTCCTGTTACTGCTACAGAAGGAACTTCCATAGTAACCTTAGCGATTTCTTTACCGTTGATTGTTGCTGAGATAGTTACAGGTCCTGCAAGTGTTCCTGCAGTTACTGTTCCGTTACTATCAACAGTTGCAACATCAGGATTAGAAGATGTCCACTTAACAAGACTCTTATCTGCCTCATCAACAGGAACAGTTAATGTCACAGGAGTACCCGGTGTAATGGTATTGCTTCCTGAAGAAGTATTAATTGTAACATTTGTATACTTATCTTCTGGCTTTGTGGGCTGCTCCGTTGTAGGTGCCTGTGTTGTAGGCTGCTGTGTTGTTGGTTCTGTCGTTGTAGCAGGTGCAGTACCCTTAACAGTAACCTTTATTGTCTTCTTTAACTTCTTGTTCTTTGAGTTCTTTCCCTTTGTTGTTACGGTAATCTTTGCAGTACCCTTTTTCTTACCTGTAATAACAACTGTCTTCTTTACAACTTTTACTGTAGCAACAGATTTCTTGCTACTTTTTGCCGTAAACTTCTTGTTTGAGCCTTTAACAGTAACCTTGACTGTTTTAGTGCTTGACTTGCTAAGATCGATAGTAACTTTACTCTTCTTAACAGTAAGCTTAGTAACTGTCGCAGCTGCATTTGTTGTCACTACATTATTACCTGTAAAAAGCATTGAAAATGCCATCACAAATGCCAATGCGTATGCAGTCGCACGTTTGAGTATTGTCTTTGTACTTCCCATACTCTTTTCATCCTCCTTATTATTTTGTTGACCAAGATTTTATATAATTTTTATTCAATTTTTCTGCAAACACCCTCCCGAAAGGCTCGGTGTTAACAGAAAACTGATAAACATTACCAAAATCTTTGGCATAAATTAGTACAAATTCCATTCTAATACAACCCATCAACAATTGCAATAATAAAATTAAGAAATTCTTAATAAAAAATTTCATATAAAAAGTTTCATATAAACTTGTAAAATAGTCTTGCGCATTACGTTACGTCACCCGATATACTGTCCTTATGATATGCTTTATCGAAAGAAGGAATGAATTGATAATAACGGCATCAATTACACATCCTATCAACAAAACAATAATTCATAATAAAGGAGGCAAGATTTATGAAAGGTATTATTCTTGCAGGCGGATCCGGAACAAGACTGTATCCGCTTACTATGGTAACCTCAAAACAATTGTTACCTATCTATGACAAGCCAATGATCTACTATCCCATGTCTGTTCTTATGAATGCGGGAATAAGAGAGATTCTTATTATCTCCACCCCACAGGATACGCCAAGATTTAAGGAACTGCTTGGTGACGGACATCAATTCGGAGTAACACTATCCTATGAGGTACAACCAAGCCCTGACGGACTTGCTCAGGCATTTATAATAGGTGAGAAATTTATAGGCAATGACACAGTTGCAATGGTGCTTGGTGATAATATATTTGCAGGACACGGACTTAAGAAGCGTCTTAAGGCTGCTGTTGAAAATGCAGAAAGCGGTCTGGGCGCAACTGTATTCGGATATTACGTGGATGACCCGGAGCGTTTCGGTATCGTGGAATTCAATTCCGAGGGCAAAGCTATTTCTATAGAAGAAAAACCTGAACACCCCAAGAGCAATTACTGCGTTACGGGACTTTATTTCTACGATAATAAAGTGGTTGAATATGCCAAGAATCTCAAACCCAGCGCAAGAGGTGAATTAGAAATAACAGACCTTAACAGAATATATCTTGAAAAGGGTAATCTCAATGTAGAACTACTCGGTCAGGGATTCACATGGCTCGACACCGGAACACATGAAAGTCTGGTAGAAGCAACCAACTTTGTAAAGACCATGGAACAACATCAGCACAGAAAGATTGCTTGTCTTGAAGAGATTGCATATCTCAACAATTGGATTACCAAGGAAGATGTTATGAAAGTATATGAACTTCTTAAGAAGAATCAATACGGACAATACCTTAAGGATGTACTGGATGGAAAGTATCTAGATGTATTACACTGATCAGATAATATCTCTCCCTCATCCGTCAGCATCGCTGACACCTTATCCCAGAGGAGAGGGAACTATAAAAAACCAACTAACAAAAAGGAGAACAACACTATGACAATCATTGTAACCGGCGGAGCCGGATTTATAGGAAGCAACTTTATTTTTCATATGTTAGACAAATATCCTGACTATAGAATCATTTGTCTTGACTGCTTGACATATGCGGGTAATCTATCAACATTAGAGCCTGTAATGGATAACCCTAATTTCCGCTTTGTAAAGGAAAGCATTACTGACAGAGATGCAGTATACAAACTATTTGAAGAAGAGCACCCCGACATGGTAGTCAACTTTGCGGCAGAGAGCCATGTTGACCGTTCCATCGAAAATCCCGAGGTTTTCTTAGACACCAACATCAAAGGTACCGCCGTTTTAATGGACGCATGTAGAAAATATGGGATAACTCGTTATCATCAAGTTTCCACAGATGAGGTATACGGTGATCTCCCATTAGACAGGCCTGATCTGTTCTTCACAGAGGACACCCCTATTCATACAAGCAGCCCTTACAGTTCTTCAAAAGCAGGCGCAGATCTTCTGGTTCTAGCATATCACAGAACCTATGGTCTTCCTGTAACAATAAGCCGCTGCTCTAACAACTACGGTCCTTATCATTTCCCTGAAAAGCTTATCCCGCTTATGATTGCAAATGCATTAAATGATAAGCCACTCCCTGTATATGGCAAAGGAGAAAATGTACGTGACTGGCTCTATGTTGAGGACCACTGTCGGGCTATCGATCTCATCATACACAAAGGACGGGTTGGAGAAGTCTATAATGTAGGCGGTCACAACGAGATGAAGAATATTGATATAGTTAAGATTATTTGTAAGGAGCTTGGCAAACCTGAAAGTCTTATCACCTATGTTACAGACAGAAAAGGTCACGATATGCGCTATGCAATCGATCCAACCAAGATTCACAATGAGCTCGGCTGGTTACCTGAGACAAAGTTCGAAGACGGAATTAAGAAAACTATTAAATGGTACCTTGACAACAAAACCTGGTGGGAAACCATCATTTCAGGCGAGTATCAGGATTATTATGAGAAGATGTATAAGAACAGATAGTTAAGAAAGGACAGAAAAATGGGACAGATAAAAGTTACTAATTGTCCGATTGAAGGACTCTATGTAATTGAGCCTACTGTACATGGAGACTCAAGAGGATATTTCATGGAAACATATAATCAAAACGATATGACGGAAGCAGGACTTGATATGGTATTTGTACAGGACAACCAATCCTGTTCTACAAAGGGAGTACTCAGAGGACTACATTTCCAAAAGGAGTTCCCTCAGGGAAAATTAGTCCGCGTTATCAAAGGCTCTGTTTTCGATGTTGCAGTTGACCTTAGAAGTGACAGCAAAACTTACGGACAGTGGTTCGGAGTTGAACTTACCGAAGAAAACAAGAAGCAGTTCTACATTTCTCCCGGCTTTGCTCATGGTTTTCTCGTTCTCTCAGATGTAGCGGAATTCTGTTATAAGTGTACAGATTTCTACCATCCCGGAGATGAAGGCGGTCTTGCATGGAACGATCCTGAGATTGGTATAACCTGGCCCCAATTAGTGGGCGAGTACCCCGGAAGTGCTGACGGTTCAGGATATCATTTAACTGATGGCACAAAACTTAACTTAAGCGATAAAGACCAGAAATGGGCCGGACTTAAAGATACGTTTAAATTCTAAAAATGCATTTTTTACAATTACCAATAACTTATTCCCTAAAAAAGACATTTTTTATTTGTTTTATTTTCTAAATAATGTATAATAAAAATGTTATTTCATACTCACTATTCATACATTATTTAGAAAGAGGGGGGATATGTGGAATTATTGACGGATTTCCAACTGAAATTTATTCTTCAGTTAAACATTAATAAATTAAATAATTGTAAGACAATTGAAGAGTATGAAAAAGCAAAAGAAGAAATAGAGCGTATGAAAAACGAAAGCAACGACAAATAAGTTTTATTACAAGGAGAAAAACACATGAAGAAATTTTTTGAAGAATTCAAAGAGTTCGCACTTAAGGGTAATGTTATGGACATGGCAATCGGTGTTATCATCGGTGCTGCATTCGGTAACATCATCACAGCACTTACAGAGAATGTTATCAATCCTCTTATCGGATGTATCGGTAATCCTGAAGTAACCGGTTTTGTAATCCCTTTGATCAAGGGACAGGAGATCAACCTCGGAGCACTTATCACAGCGATAATCAACTTCATTTTAATGGCATTTGTTCTTTTCTTAGTAATCAAGGCTATGAACAAGGCTATGACGATTGGAAAGAAGAAAGAGGAAGAGGCTGCACCGCTTACAAGAAAATGTCCTTACTGCAAGAGTGAGATTGACATTGAGGCAACCAAATGTCCTCACTGTACATCAGATGTAACAGCAGCTTAATCCTTAATTCGAACTAAGCTTAATATAAATATACAAAATCGAATTACCTTTTACACATAAAAATGGCGCGATACGATTACAATCTCGCGCCATTTTTATTTATCCCATATAATATATGTATATCAGCTTTTTATTTATGAAGCCCGCCATCTATCATTATGATTCATCACACATTCTTACAGCAAACTCTTTCTAAGTTCTGCCCCATCCTTAGCTGAAAGATATGCAGGAGCAATATCAAATACAGTCTTACATCCGCTCATACCTTCCTTAGACAGCTTATAAGCTGCTCTCGCATATGCAACAATTACTGATGACGTAAATTCCGGATTAGAATCCAACTTCAAACTGTATTCAATAACATGATTATTCTCACCATTCCATCCTGTTTTACCTGTACGGATTACAAAACCGCCATGAGGAATTCCACTGTGATCTCTTGCAAGTTCTTCTTCACTTATAAAGTGAACTGTTGTGTCATAATCAGCAAAATAGTTAGGCATTGTCTTGATCTCTTCTTCAACCTTTGCAGCATCCGCTCCATCCTCAAGAACTACAAAGCACTCTCTAGTATGCTTTTGTCTTGTGGAAAGTTCCGGATTCTCACCTGCACGAACCGCCTCTAATGCGCTGTCTACGGGAATTGTATATTGTTTTGCATTCTTTACGCCTTCAATTCTTCTGATTGCATCAGAATGTCCCTGACTGACTCCTTTTCCCCAGAAGGTATAATCCTTACCATCAGGAAGAATCGCATTAGCATACATTCTGTTAAGGGAGAACATTCCTGGATCCCATCCCACAGATATAATACCTATATTGCCACCTTCCTTAGCAGCAGCGTCAACATTTGCAAAATGATCAGGAATCTTTGCATGAGTATCAAAACTGTCAACCACATTGAACATTTTCGCATACTTTGGTGTCTGCTCCGGAAGATCTGTAGCACTTCCTCCACAAAGAATCATTACATCAATCTTGCCTTTCCAATTCTCCACATCATTAACGTTACACACAGGCACTCCCTCTGTAAGTATCGAAACTGTAGCCGGATCTCTTCTTGTAAATACAGCTGCCAAACAAAGATCATCATTTTGCCTGATGGCACACTCTATTCCTCTTCCCAGATTACCATAACCTATAATACCAATTTTGATGCTCATTAATTAATCCTCCTTAAATATATTCTTGCATTTAATAACATCATTTATATCTATAAATATAGTTATTTATATCTGTATAGTGATTGATATATCAACGTCTTACCTATATCGTGAAGTTCTCTGCTTTCTCATGAAGTTCATCAGCCATCTCTCCCAAAGAACCTGCATGCGATGCAATAACAGATATCCTATCATTCTGTTCATCTGCAATATTACTGGTATCTGCTACAAGACCACGACATTCTTCTGCACTACTGTTAATCTCCGTAAGAGAGGCTTCTATCTCTTCTTCTGCTTCAAGTACAGAGAACAATTCTTCCACGAGTGAATCCGTATTCTCATATATACTGTTAAGTCCGTCAGAAAGCTGCTCAAATAACTTCTCTGCATCCTCAGTACTTGTCTTATTCTCTTTGAACAATGTGTTGACCTCTTCAATATACTCTGCAATCTCACGCATTTCCTTATGAAGACCATCCGTTATCAAAGTAATGCCGTCAATTGATGATTTGGTCTGCTCAGAAAGATTTCTGATTTCCTCTGCCACAACCGCGAATCCTCGTCCGGCTTCGCCTGCTCTTGCCGCTTCAATAGAAGCATTTAACGCCAACATATTAGTCTGTGATGCAATACCTGTAATAGTTGATACTATATCAGTAATCTTATCTGAATTCTTGTATAGATCTCTAATCATATCATGCAGTTCATCCATCTTCTCTGTTGACGTATCTGCATTTGCCTTCATCTGATCAATGGTACTTTGATTATCCATAATATTGTTGGTAAGTTCATCCACAATATCACTCATCTGTTGGAATCTGTCACCAAATGCAGCCGTCTTCTCGTGAAATTCTCCAAGTGATGAGCGCCCGCTTTCAACCGCTTCTAACTGTCCGTCCATCATTCTCGAAACTTCATGCATCGCAGTTGCAGTCTGATCGGCACCTTCACCTATTTCTCCCAAGTGTCCCTTGAGTTCCACCGTAGTATCATTAATATGATCTGCCGCAGAAGTAATACCTGAAACAACGTCCCTTAACTTATGCATCATTATGTTAAAATCGGCAGAAAGCTTACCTATCTCATCCCTACTGTTGACATCAATATCTTTAGATATATCACCTTCAGCAACAATACTACCTAATTTGTATAAATCTTTCATAAGTGTTGTAGTGAATATAAATGCGATTACAACGCCTATTACAATAGATATGATTGCCGCAAACAAAAATCCTGACACGAGTCCGGCCGTTTCTTTAAGCATCTCCTGCCTGCTTGTAGCCACTCCAACATACCAGCCCGATGCAGGAAGCTTCGTAACCGTAACTCCTCTTGTCACGCCATCATAATCATCTATATAAACCATGTCACTTGAATCAGCTTCAATATTAGAAACAACCTTCTCATAAGGTGCATCCGGTACATCCATAATACCTATTGGTTCATCTTCAAAAGCATATGCAGAATTAGGATGAACAACCACTCCCATATTGTAATCTAAGAGAAACGCATAGCTGTCTTCTGCCACATCTGCCTCACTAATGGTACTGACCAGTGTATCAACGAATATATCCTCACAGAGAACACCTTTCAATTCATCGTCAACATACACAGCTTTAGATATTGTAATAACAGGAAGTCCTGAATCCGAATCCATATAAGGTGCTGAATAGAAAAGTTCTCCTGTTTCTACTGCTTTGACAAACCATTCTCTATCATGTACATAATCCACTGAACCATCTGATACATAATCTGATGCACAGCTCATCACATTATCAAGATTAGTATAATATATATCATACAATATACTATCTTCATTGAGAAGATTATAGTTACTTTCTAAATATTTATGCATAGCATCAGTGTCAAAATCCGTCACCTTATTTGTAACCATATCTGCTGCCAAGGTATCAATTATCGCTCCTTCAAAATTAAGCCATGCCGTAAGTTCCTGAGCATAACGTTCAGATGCTGTATGACAAGTCTTCTCTAACTGTTCTGCCAGCATCTTCGATGCCCTGTTGTAACTTATGACGGATAATACTGCAGAACACACAACAATAGCAATTACAACCATCAAAATCAGCTTGCCCCTTAACGTCCTCATAAAAAACACCCCCAACAAAAATATATAATTTCGCTCGAATCCTCCTAAGAATCTCTATCTGTATTCCTTATTATCAAGCACTATTACACTTTAATGTTATAAGTATATCAAAACAATGTGAAAAAGTAAATCAAATTTCACGAAAAAGCAGCCATGCGTATAACCCGCATGGCTGCTTTGCGATCAGACCAGATTCTACTTAATTTTACCTTTGAAGCCTGCACTCTTTAGCATCTTCTTATAAGACTTTTTCTGTTTAGCATTAAGTTTCGGAAGCTTAACTGTTGCATTCTTTGGAACATTCTTAAAAGCATTCTTGCCGACGCTCTTAATCTTTGTGCTCTTAATTGTAATAGTCTTAAGTTTCTTGTCACCTGAGAACGCATCCTTGCCAATCTTAGTAACACCCTTTGTAATTGTTACCTTGGTCAGCTTCTTACAGTTTTTAAATGCCCCCTGAGAAACCTCAGTTATTGTAGTCGACTGAATAGTAACAGTAGTAAGACTTGAACATCCTGAAAACGCATTCTTCCCCACAGTCTTGGTTCCTTTAGGGATAGTTACTTTTTTAAGTTTTGTACAACCTTGAAATGCACTTTCTCCAATAGTCTCTACATTTGCAGGAATGGTAACTGTTGTAAGTCCGATACAACCCTTAAATGCATTATCACCAATCTCTTCTACTGTTTTAGGGACAGTTACAGAAGTTATCGTCTTATTATCTGCAAAAGCATTATCAGCTATTGAAGTTACCGTAGCTTTTTCACCTGCCACAGTTACCGTCTCAGGAATAGTTACTTTTGTGTCTTTAGTATTTGATACAGGCTTATATTCAACCTCGACATCTCCGGTCGCGGTTATCTTAGTGACGGTATATGTTGCTCCGGTTGTCTTGTCATTTTCCTCCGTACCTGTAGTCACAGGTTTTGGTGCTTCAGGTACTCCTGCCTGCCCATCTGATGAAGAATTACCTCCTGTTGACGAACCATCTCCTGTTGATGAATTACCTCCTGCCGATGAACCACCTCCTGTTGATGAGCCACCTCCTGTTGATGAGTCACCTCCTGTTGACGAACCGCCTCCTGATGTATTGCCACCTGTCGAACCGCCTGCATTCTTCGGTAAAAATGTTAATTCTGCATTGGTCACATAACAATAATCTCCACTATACTCAGTAGTTTCTGTCTTAAATGTTGGCTCAGCTGAAACTGCTCCCTCATAAGCAAGTGAATTTTCATTAGGTATTCTTATTACATATTCATCGTTGCCCAAAGCTTTGACCTTCACTGTGACATCGGGACCTACCGACAATCCAATCTCCGCAGAGATTCTATTCATTGAGGCCAATCCGCTTTCACCCGGAGTTGCAGTCATATCGAGAGTACCATTACCTTCTATCCTCAGAACACCTTCATGGAGCTTCTCTATACATCCTAACGAATTAGCACCTGTTACTTTAATAGTGATACTGCCCATTCCGTCAATTATCAAATATCCTGTTGCGGCATTTACTCCATTTAAGGTGAGTACACTATTATCAGGATCAAAAGTAATCCTACCATCTTTCGTCTTACATGCATTATCTTCAGGATTAGTTCCGTACGAGTAACTGTTCCATATATTCTCTTCGTTCTCATAACTACCATCCGAAAAATGGATGTAACCAATCTTACTTGGATCATAATCCGGATCATCCGAAAAATGAGGATATACACTCATATTCTTTGTAATTGGCATTGCAGCGTCAACTTTATCTCCGTCTGTCTTTCCTGTGTACCATCCTTCAAATATCTTACCTTCTCCTGCATACACTCTAACATCAGCTTCATCAAAGCCTGCATCTGCAAGCGACTTACCGCTTTGTACATAATAGGTTTTGGTCGGTGTTGTATCATTAACCGAATAATAGAAATCAACCGTAAGGTCATCACCATGACGAATAGTCCAGCTAAGAGGATTTGATGAATGTTGCTCGTTATAATTATCTATAATAGTTTTAATGGTCCGCTCAGTCTTACTGTTACTCTTAACAAAGAAACTACAATCATTGGCAACTCCATTAAATGCACTCTCATGAACATAAGGCACATCGTCGGGCAATGCGGCCTCTTCGTTCTTTAATTCCATATCCGGATTTTCAATAATCACCTTCTTAATATTCCTGGCTGAATAAATTGCCTCATCCATAATACATGTAACATTTTCGGGGATAGTTATGCTCTCCATAGCATCACAATTCCAAAAAATATCCTTCTGAACCACTTTAAATGATTCGTTCTCTGGAAAATTCACATTCTTAAGTGAAGTACATTCCATAAAACAGCGCGAGCCGATAGAAGTAACTGTATCAGGAATATTAACCGTCTCTAGCGCATTACAGTTATAAAAAGCATAACCCTCAATAGTACTTGCATTATCTGTGATAGTAACATTTTTCAATGCATTGCAGTTACTAAACGCATATTCATTAATAGTCCATAATCTTGTATTAGTGGTCAAACTTTCAATACTGCTATTTGCAAATGCGGATTTTTCAATCATAGAATCTAAAGGAAATGTAGCACTCTCCTCCTCTGATACATCTGCAAAAGTAATATTCTTAAGATTTTGTGTATTTGAAAATGCAAAGCTGTTGATTCTATTGACATTAGCCGGCACCTCATAATTAACATTCTCGCTGCCTTGCGGATATGCCATAAGCTTCAAAAGTTTTGTCTCATACTCATTATTGTTATCACAATCATAAGCCACCTCAACAAACAAAACATCATCAATAGATTTATAATAATCTCTTTGTTCTACAGGAGTATACCCGATAGATTCTGCATCATCAATTACAACAAAACTCTTAATGGACGTACATCCATTGAACATTTTGTTTTTAATACCATTGTCACTCGAAGACCCGAACACTCCATCGTTCATTCCAATATGAGCATACTTACTCACATTGACTGTCTCGAGAGATGTACAACCTTCAAATGCAGATGTCACGCTGCTTTGACCTGCGCCGCTGTTAGATGCAACATACTCTATACCTGCCGGAAGTGTAATCTGCTTAAGAGATATGCAATTTGAAAATGCACCTTCCTCGATTCTGGTTATAGTCTTTTTAAAAGTCACAGTCTCAAGTTTGGAACATGATGAAAATGCATACCAATCTATTGAAGCAACACTTCCGTTGAATATAACAGAAGTAAGTGCGCTACAGGAACTAAAGGCGCTCTGCGGAACCGTTATACCTTCGCCCTCAAATATTACCGTTTCCAGAATCTGATCTGTACTAAAGACAGATGTTTCAAGCGTAACATCCGCAGGAATAGTAATAGTTTTTAATTTTTTGGCGTGTGGATATACTATAAGTTTTTTCAGATCACCTGCCGTCTCATAGAGAAATCCATCATCTCCAACCGAAAACTTGGTATTGTCTTCCTCTACTATTATCTTCGAAAGCTTTTCACAATCAGATAAAGCTCCTACTCCTATAGTAGTTAACCCTGCAGGAAGTGTGATTGAAGTAAGTGCTGAGTGATTGTGCCTGTCCTCGGTCAGATAAGAATTGACTACATCTACCGAAGCAAATGCAATTTCACCAATTTCTTTAAGGGAATCCGGCAAATCGACAATTTCAAGTGAGGAAGTTCCACGAAAAGCAGCTGTACCAATAGTCTCTAGCCCCTCAGAAAGCTTAACTGAATCAAGCGAAATACATTCATCAAATATATATTCACCGGTAGTCTTAAGTTTTGTGCCTTCTGCATATTCAGCAGATATAAGTGCATTACAATTAGAAAAAACCCGTTCACCTATCTGCTCAACACTTGCAGGAATCTTCACAGATTCCAACGCACCGCACCTGTTAAATGCATTGTCACCTATAGATATAATTCCTTCTGATATTTTAACCTGCTTAAGAGTACTCTGCCCTGAAAACGCATTGGCATTAATCCCGCTCACAGTATAAATATTATCCCCTACAGTAATTGTTGCAGGAATCACCAATGTAAGATCATCAATATTAACCGTTGTTTCTGTTTCCCACTGTCCATAAGGATATGAATCTTCTCCCCCTGTCTGTTCAACCCATTTATAATCATAAGAATCAAACCCATATACTACAGTTTCATTAGTATCTTTATCATGTGACAACTCATACACAATACCATTGGCTTCACGGTATTTCGTAGCACTTAGACTTTCTTCATAATAAGATTCCGGCAGAAAACCAGCTTTAAGTGTTGTTATGCTATCCTTCGTTGCTTCCGCAGCATATGCAGACACAGACTTTGCAAATATAATACTCATACACATCAGAAAGCCTGCCAAGCAACATACAATCCTTTTTTTCATCAAATCATGTTTCATAGACACCCTCCTTTAAATAAACATACCTAAACTCACACATAACCCATTTCACAATACTTCATCACCCCTCCTTCACTTCATTATTCTTAAGTCTCATTTTGTACCTTACAATATACTGTTCAGCATCTATCTCTGACCTAAACACTCTGTATTCTGGATTGTCAAAACCCTTAATACTTTCCTTGAATTCTTTTGATGATGTATATATCCCCGGCTTGTTCCCCCTTCTCACCGCATAATACTTCATCCACAAAACCCCTTTCAAAAAACTTAGCCACTCAGTTTTCCTATTCACATTAAAACCCTGATATGGGAAAACTTGCATTTTATTATATCATTTATCGTATCCTTTTACTTCTGATTGCCGCCATTTGGCAATGACAAAACCGGGCAATTACAATAACCACCCCAAAAATTGCCAATCAATTGTCATTGACAGTTTTTTGCCATCCATTGTCTACATATATTTTTTGTGAGATAATAAATGAAAATATCTATATTTATCAAAGTAATAGTAATTAATTAAAAGGGGCATCTATTATGTTTCAAAAAAAGATCAAAATATTATTTGATATTTTAGAAGTAAGTAATCAGGAAATATCCAGGTACGCAGGCTGTTCTCCATCCGGTATAAGCCGTCTGAAAAGCGGCGCCAGAAAACCGGGGCCTGCAAGTCCCACTGTAGACAAATTCATTAATGGCGTTATACAATATGCCGCTGCTCATAACAAATCAAATTTACTCATTGACATAGCAGGTGTATCCGGTGAAGAATCACTTCATACCGGAATCAAAAAATGGTTATATGATAAGAACAATCATTATCCGGACAAACATTCAAAGAACATTGATAAAGATTCATGTTATCCTTCTTTCAGTGAAAAACTGAATGGTGTGATGAATCTTTGCGAAATGTCTAATGTAAAATTAGCCAGAGCCGTTAACGTTGACACTTCATATATCAGCAGGTTCAGAAAGGGGAATCGTTCGCCCAAATCTAATCCGGAGCTGCTTGACAGAATCTGCACTGCTCTGTTTGAATATACCGCTTTGAAAGGACATCTTCCCGAACTGGCCGATATGATACAGATTCCCATATCTTCTTTTTACGATTCTTCTAACAATATCAAGACCGATGAATTATATCTGAGATTCCACATCTGGATGGATGATTTCTCAGCAAATGATCAGTATGCCATCAAGCATCTTTTGGAAACAATTGATACATTTACATCTAATATTAATATTGACATACCTCCCTTGGAACACATTGTTCCTGAGGATATCTTGAATGATAAAACTGATATATATCAGGGAATTACCGGTCTTCAGAGAGCCGTTCTCAGATTTCTCGGATGTGCCGTCAGGGATCACTATGATGAATTGTTATTATATTCAGATCAGGGAATGGAATGGATGGTCGAAAATGAAGACTTTAGAAAAAGATGGGCGGCACTGATGGCTTTATGCGTCAGACAGGGTACTCATATCAAAATAATTCACAACATCGATCGTGACATTACAGAAATGATATCAGCGGTAGAAAGCTGGATGCCCCTTTACACATCAGGAATGATCAAGTCATATTATAACCGCAAATCCTGCGGTACACGTTTCAAGCATACTATATTTTTGTGCCCGGACAGGGCATGTATTGCCGCATGTCACACAAATGGGATGGATAATAAAAGTATATATAATTATTACACAGAGCCTATCTATCTCGATTATATGAAAGAAAATTATGAATCTCTATTGCTGGATTCAGATTCACTGGCAACAATTGAACAAGGTGGAAATGCCAATGCAGAAAATAATATTATATCGCAGGATGACTTCAGCAACCTTTCATTATCAATCTTGCAGAACAAGGTTATAATTACCAAAAACTCCATGCCAAAGCTCACGATAACATTTACCCATCCCTTACTATGCAATGCTTTTCAGGCATATGCAGAGTACACCAAACAACATCGGTAATTTCATGCTGTCCTTTACATAAATTAGACTTTTTGATATAGTTGGACAAACCCAAATGATATCAAAAATGCCATGTTCGAAAAACCGAACATGGCATTCTTATTTGCTTATTTGTTAAGATAATAAGTATCAAACCTTTGCAAAATCAATTACACCAACTTAACTGTATTAATCTTAACGCCGGGACCCATAGTAGAAGCAATTGTCACACTTCTGAAATACTGTCCCTTTGCTGCAGCAGGTTTAACCTTGATAATCTCATCTATTAACGCTTGGAAGTTGTCTGCTAACTGCTCCTCTGTGAAAGAAGCTTTTCCAACTGGCACATGTACAATGTTGTTCTTATCAAGTCTGTATTCAATCTTACCGGCTTTGATATCCTGTACAGCTTTAGTTACATCAGGTGTAACTGTTCCTGCCTTAGGGTTTGGCATCAATCCTTTAGGTCCGAGTACACGACCAAGACGTCCAACAACGCCCATCATATCAGGAGTTGCAACAACAACGTCAAAATCTAACCATCCATCATTCTGAATCTTCGGAATTAATTCCTCGCCGCCAACATAATCTGCACCTGCAGCTGTTGCCTCATCTAACTTATCACCTTTAGCGAAAACAAGTACCTTAACTGTCTTACCTGTTCCGTGAGGAAGTACAACTGCGCCACGAATCTGTTGATCTGCATGACGTCCGTCAAGTCCCATTCTAAGATGAGCTTCAACTGTCTCATCAAACTTAGCGCTTGCTGCCTTCTTAACCAATGCAACTGCTTCAGGAATATCATATACCTGTGTCTTGTCTACAAGCTTGCTAGCTTCAACATATCTTTTTCCTTTTTTCATAATATAAAACCTCCTGTGGTATTATCGGGAGCGACCCTCCCACTTGTATGTGTTATTCTCTGTCAATACCCCTCTCTAAACTCAGCCTTCGCTTCGCTCGGCTTCGTTAAGTTCGGTGTATGACTACGACTAGGTTCAAGCTGCGCCTCCGCCTTGCTTTCACCAAGTTCTCTGTCAATCCGTCGACTACTAAGCTCAACTTTGTTTCGCTAAGGGCGTCGACAGGGTTACGACTAAACTCGAACTTCGCCTCACGGCTTGTTCTCGTTAAGTTCTCTACTCCTCAACAACGATTCCCATTGAACGGGCTGTTCCTGAAATCATGCTTATAGCTGCTTCAATACTACCTGCATTTAAGTCAGGCATCTTAAGCTCTGCGATTTTCTGAACCTCAGCTTTAGAAATTGTAGCAACCTTAGTTTTATTAGGAACGGCAGAAGCCTTCTGAATCTTACATGCCTTCTTTAATAAAACTGCAGCCGGTGGAGTCTTAGTAATGAAACTGAAACTTCTGTCAGCATAAACTGTGATAACAACAGGAATGATCATATCACCCTGATCTGCTGTCTTAGCGTTGAACTGTTTTGTAAACTCAACGATATTAACACCATGCTGACCAAGAGCAGGTCCAACCGGTGGTGCAGGAGTTGCCTTACCTGCAGGAATCTGTAATTTAATATAACCTTCTACTTTCTTAGCCATTTTGAATTTCCTCCTAATTCATGTGGTCAAACGGGATATACCCTCCCACTTTTTTAATAACATTCTCTGTCAATCCCATGGTTCACTGTTTCCAATCACACTTCTCTTCGTTCGTGTTCTTGGACAGCTATCATGTCTACTGCATCTCTCTAAACTCAGTCGTCGCTCTGCTCGACCTCGTTAAGTTCGATGCATGACTACGGCTAGATTCAAACTTCGCTTTTTGCTCGTTTTCATCAAGCTCTCTGTCAATCCCATGGTTCGCTGTTTCCAATCGCACTTCTCTTCGTTCGTGCTCTTGGACAGCTATCATGTTTGGTTTCGCTAAGTTTCCAACTTCACTTCGTTCGTTGCAAACTAAGCTCTACTCCATCTTCATAACGTCCATAAAACTGATCTCCACAGATGTGGCACGACCAAAAATGTCAACCTCGATTGTAACAGACTGCTTACCTTCATTGATATCTGTAATGACACCAACCGTTCCTTCCCACGCTCCGGAAACAACCTTTACAGTGTCACCCTTCTCAACATCAATCTCCATCTCCGGAACCCGGATACCAAGATTCTTCATCTCAAGTTCAGTAAGGGGTACCGGTTTTGATCCCGGTCCTACAAATCCTGTAACACCTCTGGTATTTCTTACAATATACCATGTAACATCATTCATGATCATATTGATAAGAACATAACCCGGAAACATCTTCTTTGAAACAGATTTTCTGGCACCGTTCTTAAGTTCCATTACATCCTGAACAGGAACCGAAACTTCGAATATCTGATCCTGAAGCTTTCTGTTTTCGATTGTCTTTTCAATATCAGCTTTTACCTTATTCTCATATCCTGAATAAGTGTGTGCAACATACCATCTTGCTTCGCCATTTTTTTCAACCTCTGCCATAATATGTCCTCCACTTTAACCGATAATGAATGATAAGCCAACCTGCATTACCCAATCGATAGCAGCAATCAAACATCCTATCACAATAGCAGCAAATATAACTGCTACAGACTGTTTTCCAAGTTGCTGTTTGTCCGGCCAGACAATCTTGCGGAATTCAGCTTTAAGCTCTGTGAAATAGCTTCTTTTCAAAGCTGTGTTATCATTATCCTTTGCCATTACCAAATCACCTCCGCATTATTACTTGGTCTCTTTGTGTAAGGTATGAGCCTTACAAAATGGACAATACTTCTTGGTTTCCATACGTTCTGTGTGGACTCTCTTGTCCTTTGTCAGATTGTAATTACGCTGTTTACACTCTGTACATGCCAATGTGATCTTAACTCGCACAACTTCCACCTCCATCTTAAAATGTATATGCTTTTTTCCGAATACACAGCCGTTATGTTCCAAGCGTTAAATGAAAAATATAACGGCTCGTTTTTGCACACGAATCTCGCCTAACGGCTTGATCGTGTAAGTCGCCAAATATCTATGTCAGCATGTAAACATGCACAAAGCTACTTGGCTCGTTTTTGCACACGAAAAAAAAGCCCGGCTTTCGCCGACTAAGGTAGAATAACAGAACAACAAAGAAAAGTCAAGAAAAAATGATACTTTTTCCTGACTTTTCTTACATATAATTACCGAATATTAATTACTTGTGTTATTGCAATTTAACTGTACATATATCTAGTGGTAAGAGCTTTTCTAACAGTTAAATTTATCAATAATATCATTAATTTCCTGAGCATTATCACTGTTCTCTTCAGCGACCTTACCAATCCTGTCTGCAGTCTCGGTGGTCTCACTGTTTTTCTCAATGATAAATTCAACACCCTGCTCATTATTCTCTGAAGCAGCACTAACCTGTTCAACCTGCATCTTGATCATCTGCATTGACTCAACAAAGTTATTAGAGGTATTCTCAATAGAGTCCATAGCCTCCTGGATATTCTTAACACTTTCTCCATAACCTTTAGCCATGTCAGAAAACTCTTGAAAATGTCCTGCAATATCAGTCTCCATAAATTCAATAATTTCTTTAAAGCAGGCACCAACTCTTTCAATACTCTTGTCTGATTCTTCACATATGTTCTGAATCTGAACAGCCGTCTGGGTGGAATCATCAGCCAGTTTACCAATCTCATCGGCAACTACCGCAAAGCCTCTTCCTGCTTCTCCTGCTCTTGCCGCTTCAATAGAAGCATTCAGTGAAAGAAGATTGGTCTGGCTTGTAATATCAAGAATCTGTGCCGCCATCTCGTTAATCTTAGAAAGTGCCGAAAGGGCTTCCATAGCTTCTCTGATATTGACTTTGGTCTCTTCTATCTTCTGCAGACTGTCACTAAGTTTTTGATCCGTCTTTACCGACATCTCGTCAGACTGTCTGATAAGCTTGGCGCTAACGTCCGAACCTGCATTTACTTCATCGGCGATATAATCAATCATCTCGCCCATTCTGTTCATCTCTTCGCTCATCTTATCTATAGCTTCATTAGTATTAGTAATACTTGCAGACAATTCCTCAGTTGTCGCCGCATTGTTTTCGATATTATTTCTGAGTTCTTCAAATGTGTTGTTCATAACATCTGTACTGTTTGACAGAGAATCGGAACACGAACCAAGAGTACTGATAATAGAACTAAGATTGACAGTAAGTCCATCAACTGCAGAAGCTATATGACCAACTTCATTATGCATACCTTTGTATTTCTGAACGGTTCTATCTTCGGAAAGATCAAGTCTTCCAAGCTTCTGAATAGAAGAAACAATATCACCTATCGGTTTTGTCTCGTAGGAAATAGCAAAATATGATAACAAGGCGATAAGTATAAATATAATTATACATACGATCATAAGTGCCTTACGACCTGTAACAACATCACCATATACCTCCGTCCGGGTATCTTTCATAATAAGGGCCCACCCCTTTGCCGGAAGAACTTTATACACAAGGAGATAATCTTCTCCTTCACTATCTTTGTAATTCATCTTGCCGGTTTCCTCAGAGCCTGTCTTTATCTGTTCAACAACCTCATAAAACTCCTTATTAGTCGAGGCATCTATCTCTGTATAGATAAGGGACTCATCACTATCGAAAATGTACATATTGGTATTGAGGTTTACTAGCGAATATGTCGCATTCTCAAAACCTTCGGCCATGGATGCATCTAATAACTCCTTAAGACCTGCCGCCCCCATAGCTCCACCTACAAATCCTATAGGCTCGTCATTCTCCAAAATAGACTTGTACATAGATATAACAAGCTGTCCCGATGCCGGAGATTGAACTATACCTAAATTGCAAACCCCATCACCGGCAGCAAGTATGCCATCCTGTAAAGCCTTGAGCCCATCTCCTTCTCTCATCACCATTCCCGGAACAGCAGGATTGGAATGTGTTATGACCGTCGAATCCCATGTATCAAGATATATTCCCTCCCAATCAGGAATAGCAGAATAGAAATCCTCATTATATGC
The DNA here is from genome assembly GCA_017469275.1 of Lachnospiraceae bacterium. Classification (GTDB taxonomy): domain Bacteria; phylum Bacillota; class Clostridia; order Lachnospirales; family Lachnospiraceae; genus CAG-590. Next base: position 94,754 of record JAFUGT010000017.1, on the reverse strand, counting down.
CTGTGCTTTTGCTTTCAATTGAGCATTATCCGGCGCCTTAACAAAGTCCCGAAGTTCACCGCTTTTACTAAATGTAGAAAGCACTGTCTCCGCACTGTTAATATACTGCTCAATTATCTGTGTTTTGATGTCTAACGAAGTAATAAATGTGTTCTCCGCCATCTTGGTCATTGTTTTTGACATATTATTATTGGAAATAAAGAACATGCCAAAAAGACAGATTGCCATAACAATTGCTATTACAATTGTTATCTTAGTTTTGATTTTGAAGTTTTTCATACGTTGTCCTCCTCGTAGTTGTAGGTTAATTGTCCAGCTTATATACGCCAAATAGCCTTAAGCATCCCCTCATATAAACTGTTAAAATATGTATATACTATACCACAAAACCGAACGAAAACAAACAAATTTTTACATAAAAAAGGGATGCCGAAATATCTTTGGCATCCCACTTTGACATAGTTATCTGATATTCAATTACTCCTCTAATGAACTCCTCTTATGAACAGTTACAGTTTCATCATAGCATGTAAAGATATCATCCACATACTTCTTATCAGGTTTTGGTGTGATTGCACTGACAACCGGAACGATTACAAGCCCTGCAAGCATTGTAACAGCTCCTGCATTTATCGGAGAAGGAATTACCTTGGTAAACATGTTAAACACAGTGAAACATACACCTATTATATAGCTTGCCCAAACCGAAGCCTTTGTCACCTTCTTTGAATAGAGTCCATACATAAATGGTGCCAAAAATGCTCCCGCAAGTGCTCCCCATGAATAACCCATAAGCTGCGCTATGAAGGTCGGCGGGTTAAGGGCGATTACAACAGATAAGATAATGAAAAACGCTATAAGCACACGCATGATTATGAGCTGTTTCTTTTCATTCATATCTTTAAGTATTGTTTCCTTCAGGAAATCAAGAGTAACTGTCGAACTTGAAGTAAGTACCAGAGATGACAGTGTTGACATTGATGCTGAAAGCACAAGTACCACAACTATACCAATAAGAATATCCGGCAGAGTTGATAACATTTGTGGAATAATCGAGTCAAATGCCACTGTTCCGTCCGGTTTGTATATCTCCGGTACATCAAAAAGTCTTCCGAAACCGCCAAGGAAATAGCAGCCTCCTGCAATCACGATTGCAAAGAATGTAGATACGATAGTTCCGGTCTTAATTGAATGTTCATCTCTAATCGCATAAAACTTATGTACCATCTGCGGAAGTCCCCAGGTACCCAGAGATGTAAGCACGATTACTCCCAACAGGTTAAGCGGATCCGGTCCAAAGAAACTGGCAAATAAGCCCTGACTTCCCTGTAATGCCGGAACTGTTACTGACTCGTCCATAGGAATCTCGGATAACTTTTTAACTGCAGATAAAAATCCACCCTGTCCGTTAAGCACAGCAACAATAACTGCACTTATACCGAACAACATTATTATACCCTGCACAAAATCATTTAAGGCTGTAGCCATGTAACCGCCTACAATTACATATACTCCGGTAAGAACAGCCATTACAATGATACAAACCTTATAATCAATGTTAAATGCCATTCCAAACAATCTCGAAAGTCCGTTATATACAGAAGATGTATATGGCACCAGGAAGATAAATGAAACCAGTGATCCAACAATACGCAGTGACTTTGAATCAAATCTCTTGCCAAAATATTCGGGCATTGTCTTTGCATCCAGTTTCTGAGTCATAACCCTGGTTCTTCGACCAAGCACCAGCCATGCAAGCAAACTTCCGATAAAAGCATTACCAAGTCCTACCCATGTAGTAGAAAGACCATATTTCCAGCCAAACTGTCCCGCATATCCAACGAATACAACTGCTGAAAAATATGATGTTCCGAAGGCAAATGCCGTAAGCCACGGTCCTACACCTCTTCCTCCTAATACAAAATCATTGACGTTAGTCGCATTCTTTCTAGAATAAACACCGATACCTATCATCAGCGCAAAGAATACGATCAGCATAATAATCTTAACTACCATTTTCTTTTCTCCCATCTTACATAATATTAAATGCACCAAACCTGACATCTGTCAAACCCTCTACAGACTGTCACATGTAATGAGGGGTTCGTGTCGCTTTATCGGTTTAGCGTTTTAACACTTTAGTGTCATAAAGTGCATTATAATAAAAGAAGGGAATCCTGTCAAGTGTTTCTTAAAGAATTCCCTTATTAAATCTCATATTGAGCCGATTAATATCTATTCGCAATTACACACATTTTTCAAATAGTCTGTTTCTCTACAGCGCTCAATCAATTTTAACTCCGGATAATAATGCTGCAAATGGGTTATTCGGTATTTCTTCCGAATGATATTCCGTTGCAATTACTTCGTCAGAAGAAGTATCTCCCTTCGCTCCTTCAACAATATCCGACGTATTCATATCTACATCTTTAATAGACAGACTGAGCTTGCCATCTTCTATCTTAAGTACTTTGACTTTGACCTCCTGTCCCACTTTAAGAACCTCAGAAGGTTTCTTGATGCGCTTCATGGAAATCTTGGATATATGCACAAGTCCTGTTAGTCCATTCTCTAATTGAACAAATGCACCATAGGGCTGCAAAGTCTCTACCGTACCGTTAAATATGGCACCCGGCGCTATAGCAGACATCTTTCTACGGTTATTATCATCCTCTTTATCGCGAAGCACAGACTTTGCTGAAAGAACCAGTTTATCTGCATTTTCATCTACAGTTATAACCCTTACTTCTAATTGTTTCCCAATATATTCTGAAGTATCCTCAACATACGAAAGAGATAACTGTGATGCAGGAATAAATGCACGTATACCCTCAAGATATGTCACAACTCCCGACGGAACCTGATCTTTAACTTTGACTGTCACAACCTCCTGGCTTTCAAACAATTCACGCAGTTTATCCCATGCCTCAGCTTGCTTTGCTTCCTTCATAGAAAGAAGTACATTGCCCTTGCCATCATCTTTTTCAACAATCACCGCCCGGGTTGTATCTCCAATCTTGATATCTCTCATTGGGGAAAAATCAGGATCATCCGATATTGCGTCAAGAGGCACCACTCCCGGCACATAATAACCTATATCAAGGGTAACAACTTCATCGTTGATATCAACGATCATCCCTTCTACCATATCACCTTCACGTATAACGCGAAAGGAAGCATTTAATTCCTTCTCAAAATCCTTCATAGTTTCTTCTGCCATTATATGTTTCTCCTAACTTAAATTTTGTATCATTACGTCTATCAGAAATAATTTTAATAATCAAAAATCCCTTTCTTTTTTATTATAATATATAATCTTAAAGTAAGAAACTTAGATGAAGACTACTTTAATTGTGATAATCTTTCCTTCACCGTCTCAAGCATTCCGGTATATTTTTCTAACTTAGCCTTTTCCTCATCTATCTTAGCTTGTGGAGCTTTGCCTACAAAGTTAGGATTATTGAGCATTCCCTCACAACGCTTGATTTCTCCCTGAAGTCTCTTCTCTTCCTTTGCGAGACGTTCTTTCTCCTTCTCAATATCCACAAGTTCCGCAAACGGGATGTAAACTACAGCATCATGGATTACCGCAGATACCGCATCATCTGCAATACCACTCTTATCAGACTGTACTATAACCTCTGAAGCAAATCCTAAAGTTGCGAAGAACACCTTGGCATCCTCGAATATCTTTCTTATATTATCTTTTTCGGAAACAACATATACTGTTGCCTTCTTAGAGTTCGGAACATTCATTTCCGTTCTTAAGTTACGGATTCCACGAACTGCATCCTTAATGGTATCGACAGCATTTTCATCCGCAGTATAGTTCCACTCTTCTTTAAATACCGGCCATGAAGAAATCATTATTGATTCTTCCATGGAATCGGCAGATACACCTGCATCGATAAGCACCTCGCGAAGATTAACATATATCTCCTCAGTGATGAACGGCATATATGGATGAAGAAGTTTGAGGGCATCTATAAGCACTGTCTTAAGTGTCCAAAGTGCCGCAGCTTTTGTCTCATCCTCATCATTATAAAGTCTTGGCTTAACCATCTCAATATACCAGTCGCAGAACTCCTCCCAGATAAAGTCATATACCTTAGAAGCTGCAATACCAAGCTCATATTTATCAAGATTCTCTGTCATATCCTTAGCAAGAGTATTAACTTTAGAAAGAATCCAACGGTCTGCCAATGTAAGATTATCCGGAACTACATCAGAAATCTCAGCCTTTTCCATATTCATCATTATGAAACGTGACGCATTCCATACCTTGTTGGCAAAGTTACGGCTCGCCTCAACCCTCTCCCAATAGAAACGCATGTCATTACCTGGAGCATTACCTGTGATAAGAGTAAATCTTAATGCGTCTGCACCGTATTTATCAATAACCTCCAGCGGATCGATACCATTACCCAGTGACTTGCTCATCTTACGTCCCTGATCATCTCTTACAAGACCATGGAATAATACTGTATGGAACGGAAGTTCTCCCATCTGCTCCAAAGAAGAAAATACCATTCTGATAACCCAGAAGAAAATGATATCATATCCTGTAACAAGAACATCTGTCGGGAAGAAGTAGTCAAGCTCCTCCGTTTTCTCCGGCCAGCCAAGAGTCGAGAATGGCCATAAAGCAGAAGAGAACCAGGTGTCAAGAGTATCGGGATCCTGTTTAACATTGCTGCTGTTACATTTTGGGCAATTGCATACCTGATCTTTTGATACTGTTATCTCCCCACAGTCCTGACAGTAATATGCAGGGATTCTGTGTCCCCACCAAAGCTGTCTTGAAATACACCAGTCACGTATATTCTCAAGCCAGTTATAATAATTTTTGTTCATTCTCTCAGGGATAAGTTTTAACTTACCGTTCTTAACGGCCTCTAACGCCGGCTTAGCCATATCCTCCATCTTAACAAACCACTGGGGTTTAATAAGCGGCTCTACCGTAGTCTGGCACCTGTCATGAATTCCCACCGCATGTTCATGAGGAACAGTCTTAACCAAAAGTCCCTGAGCCTCAAGGTCTTCAAGCATTGCCTTACGGGCTTCATATCTGTCCATTCCCGCATACTTGCCGCCAATCTGATTGACGGTCGCATCATCATTCATAATATTAATCTCTTCCAGATTATGGCGTTTACCAACCTCAAAATCGTTAGGGTCATGAGCAGGTGTAATCTTAACACAACCTGTTCCAAACTCCTTATCAACATACTCATCCGCAATAACAGGTATTTCTCTGTCTGTAAGCGGAAGTTTTAACATTTTACCTATGATATCCTTATATCTCTCATCTTCAGGATTGACTGCAACGGCTGTATCACCAAGAAGTGTCTCCGGACGTGTCGTTGCTATCTCTACAAATTTTCCTTCCTCACCAACTACCGGATAATTGATATGCCAGAAATGTCCCTGTTGATCTTCATGAAGAACCTCTGCATCAGAAATGGTTGTCTTACATACCGGACACCAGTTAACGATTCTTGAACCCTTATATATCCAACCCTTTTCATAGAGCTTACAGAACACCTCGTTTACCGCGGCATTGTTACCCTCGTCCATGGTAAAGCGTTCCCTGTCCCAGTCAGCAGACGAACCGAGTTTCTTAAGCTGGTTAACTATCCTTCCGCCGTACTCTTCTCTCCATTCCCAGGCTCTTTTGAGGAAGCCCTCTCTTCCGAGATCCTTCTTATCTATCCCCTGTTCTTTAAGTGCTCCGATAATTTTAACCTCAGTTGAAATTGCCGCATGATCTGTACCGGGCTGCCATAACGCATTATATCCTTCCATCCTCTTATAACGGATAAGAATATCCTGCATTGTATTGTCAAGGGCATGTCCCATATGAAGCTGACCCGTAATATTTGGAGGTGGCATTACGATAGTAAATGGTTTCTTACTTCTGTCTACCTCAGCATGAAAATATTTCTTGTCCAACCAGTTCTTGTAAATCCGGTCCTCGATTTCTGAAGGATTATAGTTTTTCTCTAATTCCTTTGCCATGATTTCAATTCTCCTTTATGTTTAAATATCTATTATTGTTTAACATTATTTTTCTAATGCTTTAACGTTTATTTCGTCAAGGATCTGTATATTCCCACATGATCGTATATACATCTCCATGAACTGTAGGTATCACCTGTCACACAAACGTATTCTCTTCCTGAATTACTTCTATAGTAGCTTGCGCAGCAAAATCCCGCTGCATTAACAAAACCTGTCTTAGCTCCTAACACTTCCCCGCCTGTATCTTTATCCTCAATTCTTCTCATGAACCAGTTGGAAATCTGAATACCATCTGTGGCAATGAGCAGTACCCCGGGATCTATCTCCTCGGTGGTCGCCTCCGGATTTTCTCCCTCCGAAGTCTGATCCGCATTATCTCCAGTTTCACCATTATCAGTAGTTTCTGTATCTCCAACATCCTGTTCCTGCGATGTATCGTTATCAGCCGCGCCCTCCAAACTACCGTCAGAAGCAGCTGCATCTGTACTGCCATCAGCAGATATTCCAAGTTTCTTTCGAACATCCTCAGGAATAACATTAGGATCCGGTGTTGTCTGATATATTCTTGTATTAAGCACCTCTTTAAGCAAATCATTCTGCATGGCAGTAGCAAGAATAACTGCCATATCCTCCATGGTACAGTGCAGATTTTCATCATACATTCCCACCACATTGGTAAAATGTGCTGTATCACTTATACCGAGTTCTTCTGCCTTCTCATTCATTTTCTCCACAAATGCATCATGACTTCCGCAACAATATTGTGCCAGTCCTACGGCAGCGTCTGCACCTGAGCAAACTATTGTACCATAAATGAGATCTCTGACGGTAACCTTCTCTCCGGTCAAAAATCCCACCGCACTTCCATCATGATCATAGGCGTATCTGACAGCTTCATCTGTCATAATAAATGTGTCATCAAGATCTTCTATCATATCCGCCGCTGTAAGCACAGTAAGAATCTTAGTCATTGATGCCGGATTGACAACAATGTCACTATCACGTTTTGCAACTATCGAATCATCAGAAAGATCAACCAGTACCATATAACGACTTGTCATCTGCTGAGTTTCTGCAAGATTATCGGGATTAGGACTGGTGGAATTAAGCGATCCCTCATGTGCCTCTAATGTTATGGCCGGATATAACTCCTCCTGTGTTGCATCCCGCTGTTCGCCATTATCATCACGCTGAATAGGCCATTCCTCTGCAGGATACCGCAAACTATACGGATTACTGTTATATACGATAGTATCGTCGGTAACATGCGGCGTATGTAAAGTATAATCCACCGTAGCGTAGGGACCTGCCGGTTCCTCAGTCGTCGCTTCTTCCGTGGTCGCCTCGGTTGTCACCACAACTTCCGTGTCAGACTCTGTAACCGGCTCCTTTTTGAAGAAGGTAAAGTCTTTGAATCCATCCGTAAAATGATAGGTAGCATACACTCCACCACCAAGAATCAAAAGAATACACAATATGGCAAGAACGATCGGTGCTTTTCTCTGCTTCGGTATATTATCTACATAATATACACTGTCATAATCATCAACTCTGTTATTATTTGCTTTCCCAGCACCAGATTTGTCTGTTCTATTATTTTTTGAAGATTTTTTTTCGGATGCGATAATATCTTCATCATCTTTATATCTTAATGTATCAACATACGGCTGTTCGTATTCTTCATCAAGCAGAGAAACATTGAGCGGATTATCCGGATTGATTACAGAGATAATCTCATCAGGATCATAGACCTCTTCATGTGCAAAAAATACTTCTTCGTTATTAACCGGCTTCATCCTTGCAGTGGTATAATCCTGAAAATTCTCTATCTCCGGCTCCAATTCAATAAATGAACCAAGACCGGAAGTCGCTTGTTGCGACATACCGACACCCTGTGTCTCGAAAGTTGCATCCGACTCCATACCGGCATTATATATTCCGGAAGTCGTATCCTGTATCGTATCGGCACCGTATATTCCGGAAGTCGTATCCAAGGTCATTCCGGCTTCAGGCTGCGCCACAGTCTGAATATCGTCAACCATTCCCCTGCCTTCTTCAATCCTGTCAAGATAAGCATCAAGTTCACTGTTATTCTCAAGATCAAGATTATCCATATAAGCATTAAGGACTCTATGGTCTTCCGAGTCAAGATGTTCAAGATACCTATCATATTCTCTATTCTTACTCATAATGCTTTATCCTTTCGTCTGCATTAGTACACTATTATATACAATTTTTATTAAAACGGCAAGAGAATGATTTTACAAGCAGGATAGTGTCAATTATTTTTTAGAATATTTTGTTCCTCTACCAATTCCATATCTAACAACATAACCTGCCTCTACCAACACGTTCAGTACCCTTATTGTTTTATCTTTGCTCCAATTTAATTGATTCGCTATTTCACTGCTACTGTAACGCATTTCACTGTTAATCATCCTTACTTATTCCGCTTGGTAAACCTCCCGGAGACGAGATTTCAATCTTATTTTCAATATCAAGACATCTCCGAGCCGGATTGTCTATACCACAAATGGATCCATCATCAGAAATCCCAAATAGTATTTTCCCTGTGCCAAAATTCGCAAATGCAACGTATTTATTTGCGTTGCATTTGCGGATTAAAATGCTGAAGGTTTTAATAAACATTTGACAAAATTGGTCATAATGATATAATGTAAATAGGTGCTACCCGAATAGCGGTTCGCCTTAGTATATAGTTACAATAAAGAAGCAACTTTACCTTGGTCAGTGGCGGTTGCTTCTTTTATTTTCTGTTTCTTCAACGTTGTGATATATTGCTATAATCGTAGTGACTATTCCAATAACTGTAACGATGATACTTATTACATTCACCACAACACTAATCGTTTCCAACAAAATACTTACCTTTCTCTTTACTTTCCTTCATAGGCAACACCTCCATAATTGCAAGGAAGCCCGTATGTACTCACACGTTGAAAGGCGAACCGCTATCCGCTATGAGCAGCACCCATATATATTATAAGTTTTTTATCTTGTTTGTCAATATTCTATTTGGCTCACATTTGTTAAGTTTTTCTAACCATATATTATCAGCTCTGTAGCAACTGCAATATACCCTGATTCTGCTGATTTGCCTGGGCCATCATTGATTGTCCCGCCTGTAACAGGATATCATGTTTCGCCAGATTCATAGCCTCTTTTGCCATATCAGCATCACGAATATTAGACTCTGCATTCTGTAGATTTTCGGCATAGTTGGCATTATTATCAAATGCACGCTCTAAACGCACCTGATGAGCACCGAAATTAGAACGTTCACGAGATACGATTTTCACCGCTTCCTGAACCTTCGAAATAGTATTAGCTGCACTTTCTCTTGTGAGAGTCTGTGCCCCATTCATTCCTATAAACGAAAGGCTCATTATATTCCATTTTATCTCCTGATGCTCCCCGGAATTAGCTCCTGTTTGAATAAACATGTGTTTTTTTGCATCATTGACTTTAACGTCAAATCTGGTATGTCTACTTTCAGTTGCTGTCTCGTTAAAAGTTACTTCCTGTCTTGGAAGTGCTGTCTGCTTTGTGGAAAGACCTGCATTTTTCAGCATGTTATACACACTGACATATTGATCATCCAGATTATTTTTATATTTTTCCATATCATCATTATATTTGCTTTCTGCTTCACCTCTCCAGCCAACTAATAAATCTCTTTCTTCCTGTGATAAGATAAATGTATGCCCTCCATGGCTAAATACATAATTGCCATCTGTATCAGCAGACCTGTTTTTAACAACTTCAGCTATTGCCAAAGTTGAATAGGAATTTCTATCACCCTCATGCTCAGATAAAATATTATCAGTAATCAAGCCGTTTTCATCTGTTTCATACCAATCAGGATGTTCTATCTTACATAATCTGTCTATCAATGCCGTTGCCAAACCATTATCATCTGCTGCTTTTTGTACACGATTATATTCATGTCTTATAACAGTATTATAATCAGGCTCATCAAAAACCTTATTGACCTTCATTGTCATTGAATATGACATTCCATATCTTACACTTTCATCCATCAATTCATTTTCCTCATCAGAATAGCCATTGCCATCTTCATCTGTCATGTCGTCCATATATCTTGAATTGTTAAATGTAAATGTATAAGATCCTCCATTCTTGACCATGTTTCTAAGCGTATTTTTGTCAATTGACGAATTCATACTAAGAAGTGTATTACCGTTCTTTGCTTTTATACTATATGTCAATTCAATTTTATCTGCAGATAAAATTGAATTTCTATCAGACAATTGTGTTACCGAATAATTACTTCCAAAATTATCGTTTATATCATCGAAATTCTTATCAGCATCACGCTGTAATGCAAATGTCATATCAGTTTCCCCGGATTGTAGTGAAGCTGCTTCTCTGCTAATTCCATTATTATAAATGCTAACTTTTTTATTTGCTATATATGTAGCAGTCGGTGCAATTATCTTAGTACTGAGAGCCGCTTCTTTTAACTCTTTTTCCATATTTTCAAGGCTGACTTCATCTGTAAGATTGTAATTAACTGTATATCCGGTAACCTCATCCTTATAGGTATATGTAGCCTTTTCATTAAGAGTTATATCACTTTCCGAATGACCTGCCTTCTTATGTGCATTATCATATTCTGTTCCCCAGTCAACAATAGGATATCCACCGTTTGAGTATTGTTCTGTTATGGTCGAATCGGACATTTTCTCCCATTTAGTATTGGTATGCGAATTACTGTCATTTACATCAGATAACAGCTTTCCGTTGTCAACCAGTCTTATGCCATCTCCATGTCCGTCTCCGTCTGAATCCTCTTTCATTACATCCAGCGAATAATAATTAGCACGATCAGCCACTTTGTCCTTCCAACTATCACTGATATAAATCACCTGTTTATGAGCTGTTTTTCCAAAAGACACAGAATCCTTAATTGTATCCGATGGTGTCATTGCAAGTGCTTCCCATGTTGCAGTATTGTCAAAACCTCCATGATTATAACCATTGATACCATCACTTATTGCACTCCAATTATCCAAATCCTTATTCGGTACCATAAACTCAATATTCATGCCATGATACTCGAAACCGTAAAAAACTCCTTCTGATGTCCTTCCCAACGGTTTTTCCAATAATTTTTCCTTTGAAATTGCTTTGACACCATTAACACTGATACCATTTTCATCTGCCTTCCAAGTATATAATCTTCGAATATTAGGCGGCATATCTTTATCTACTATCAAATTATCGTTCTCGTCCCTATATGTAGGAGATGTCTCCCATTCAATCTTCTCTCCGGTATAATCTGTAAATCCACCGCTACTATCATTTGTTGTAAAATATCCATCAGAATCAAATGCTACTCCAAGATCATCCCACGAATACCTAATACCGTTAATTAACATTCCGCCATATCCGTTATGTTTATCAGAATCTGAATTATAAACCATAACATCATCAGGCATTCCTTCCACTTCCGGGACATAAGGATCAACCCAATATTTCTTACCATTAAATTCTGTAGTCCGGAAAATCTTTTTCATTTCCGACTTTAGTTCCTGCACTTCGTTATCAATAGCTTTACGATCATCATCATCATTTACATCATTAGCCGCCTGTACAGCAAGCTCTCCAATTCTTCCAAGAATAGAATGAACTTCATTGAGGGCACCTTCACCAACTTTACAAAACGAAACACCATCCTCTATATTATTCATAGCCTGATGAAGTCCCCTTATCTGATTCCTCATCTTCTCAGAAATAGAAAGGCCTGCCGCATCATCAGAAGCACGGTTAATCTTATATCCTGAAGAAAGCTTTTCCGTATTCTTAGCTTTCTTTTTTGTATTAATTCCAAATTGACGATTGGCGTTCATGGCCAATATATTATGCGAAATAACACTCATACCCAATCCTCCTCGCTCATTCAAGGCAAATTTACATCATTTATCGTTCTTTTACATTTTACCTTCGTAAATTATATCGAACACAAATACAACAAGTAAATACCGATTGCATAACTGGCGTGATTTATTGCAGATATTTCCAATATAATTGCGCTAATAAAAACAATCATTCTGATAACAATTTTAGTACAAATCTTTACTAAATGCAATAGTAAACATCTTTACTGGATATACTATAACCAATCGACAAGTATTTGGATGGTGATTATATGGCGGATTATATCAGAAGAATAAAAGACCTTCGTGAAGATTCAGATTATACTCAAGATTATGTGGCTCATTTCCTTGGCACATCTCAAACTATGTACGCCCGATACGAAAGAGGCGCTAATGAGATGCCCATTCACCATTTAATAAAACTATGCAAACTTTATAATGTAAGCTCAGATTATATTCTCGGATTAAAAGACAAAAAACATTAAACCATGTCGACTGCCGCCTCCATGTAGGTATTCCCAAAAGTGTTGATTTTTTGCAAGCACGAATTCACACTTCTGCTCATCATATTCAACAACATTTACTACATTCTAATCATCACTCCAAACCTGGCTATCCCCTTTCCCAATTCATAGTCGATGCTTCCATCGTTTTTTGAAATCAATGAATATGTCTGAACAAAAGCCTGTCTGACTAACATTTTATCTCCAATCATATCTAATAATTTCCGTCGTGTATATGCACTCCTGTTTTCAATTCCAATCTCTAACATAATAAATATCAAACCGTTTCTCACTCTGATACTGTATCTCTGCCATCTGCAATCATCATTAAATTTCTTTGCAAATGCAAAAAGTTCTTCCTGAATGACTACAATATCATCCTCTTTCTCTTTAGAAAAACTAACGGGTTCAAGGACTGTCTCAAATAGGATTCCATGTTCTTCAAGACACTTGTAATTCTTATCCAACATTGTATCTATCATAAGATTGCCGCTTAGTGTCATTCCCGAACATGATTTCTCAACATTAGTTCCTGCCTTAGTAATTATATTTGTTCTTACATCTTCCGGCACATAACCCTTAACAGCCCTCAATGCTTCAGCCTGTTTGTTAAGTTCATGCCGCACCTTATGAAGTTCCCTGTTCGTATCAACTATATGTTCATACTCTGAATTAAGAATATCTATACGGGTTTCCAACTGTTTCTTGCGCAACAGTACACTCCGCCTTTTAACCAAAGCCACAAGAAATACAATCAACGCTACGAGAAATAATGCTGTAAGACCTTTAAATGTACCTCTCCACACATATGCACCCTCTTCTGCCGCATTTATTTCAATCATAAAATCTACAGCGAGAAATAAAAGATATAAACATGCAACGCACCTGTATACCTTGATAAACTGCGGCTTATAGGGAGCAACCTTATTAATCATAGGATTTACAAGCACCACAACTACTACTATTGACAATGTAAATACTGCAAGTGCTTTCCACGACATTTCGTTAAGATTTTTCTCAGAAAAATATATGAAATCCTGATGGCTGTATATGTTCATAACTACTACCGATATTCCGTTAGCAATCCATGAAACAATTGAAAATCTTAGCAGGCTGTAGGAAAAACATTCGGTGAACATATATACTGTCGGTAACAGCCATGACAACTCGAAAAAATTACACATTATTATCTGAAACTGGCTTGACGGAATACATGTGAAATACGTCTCTATCAATGTCCATATAAATATTGCCGGCATAGATATTAACAACTGAAGTTTCGTCATTGTAATATGCGAATGTATAAAAAACACAGATACATACAAAAGATAGGCATATACCGCTATCCATAACCAAATAACAATATTGACATTAGTAATCTCCATTATATGTACCTCTCTACATTCGTTTCATCCAATATTTAAGATATGCCTGCTTCGTTTGTTCTTTGTATGTCTTTCCTATAGGAATCTCTGTGTCCGGAACATCAAGAACAATCTTATCACCGCCCATATAAGTTATATGTGACAGATTTACCAAATAACCGCCATGGCATCTGATAATATTGTCTGAAAGTTTTCTACACATTGAAGTAATACTGTCGTAACATGCAAATGAAGAACTGTCTGTATGTATCACTGTCTGTCTCTGAAGTTTCTCAATATATCGTATATCCGTCTGCAAAACAAACATCTTATGCCCCTCACACATTATCTCCAGCGGTCTTTGTTTTTGAACTGCCGTATAAATATCAAGAGCTTTATCAAATGCCTTTTCAAGCATAATATCCATATTATTCTTCATTACAAAATAACAGTGATCCGTATCATATACTTCCGGAGCAAATTCAAGAATGTGCGTCAAATAAATTATCTGTGTATTCCGACTTACTTTATTTAACCTCTTAATAAGATCGATCCCATCATAATCTTTTCCCAAAAATTCTATATCCATGATAACTAAATCAGGCCTATCCGGCTCATCTGTCAAAAAGCTCTCACTGTTTTCTTCCGGTATTCCTTCAAGTAAAGAAACCCTATTGGCGAATTCATCAGGTTCATAGACATTGACCGTATAATTCATTCTTTTCAATCTCGGAATATTATCAACTTTCTCCTTTATCCGTTCGCATTCCTTTTTTTCATCATCGCATATTGCTATGGTCATCTCACCAATCTCCTCCCTTTCTATAATGAAGTTTTATAAAAATATGTATTTATCTTAAGTATTCACCTCTGTCAGCGGAATTGAAATACTTACCTTAAATGTATCCCCATAATCAGCAAACTGAGAATCCCCTCTATATTCGTCCAAAATTTCCCTGATTACAGGTATTCCAAAGCCATGCTCAGCAGACTTTTCTTTATTTGTCATGTATATTTTTCTTTTATCATCCCATATCCTATTACCTGTTTTTGAATTAATAATGTCGATTTCGATATGATCAGAACATCTTAATTTTACATTAATAAATGGTTTATCACAGTCTGAAGCTCCCTCAATTGCATTATCCATCAAATTAGATATCAAAGCCACCGTATCTGAATCACTCATAAACCAATCCATATTCCCGGAATCGTCACACTCAACATTTACATCAATCCCCTGTTCTTGTGCTTTATGCTGTTCATATGAAAGCACGCTGTTGAACAGGACATCAGGTGTATAATCAATAAGCCTGTATCCATAATCCTTACCGTCCTTATCAAACCATTGAACATCTTTTCTCAAGCCATTCAACAAGTGATTATACTCATTAATCTTATCTAACATATTTTTCTCACTGCTGAAAACGGCAGTAAGTTTATTAACATCACGCACCAGTCTGCTGCCGCCTATCCACAGGAAAACAATAAGACAGAACAAAACTATAATGAGTATTATCATTATCAAAACATCTGTGTTCATTTTTATAATCCCCATCTATATATTATGTATGTTTTTCATGTCGCCCGATGGCTCCGTATGGACACTTACAAAATTTTACTCCGGTTAAAGATGTTACCATACCGTTCGCATAAAAACAATAAAAACAGTTGCAAAACCGATACATCTTCTAGCGTTTGTAGAATAATGTAAACCATTTTGCAACCTAAAGCGTCAATTATGCATTTTATAAAGTTTCAATATTTTCTCCAACAGCCTGGAACAAATAAAATCAGTACCGGGAACAGCTCAAGTCGTCCTGCCAGCATATCAAAGATAAGAATACATTTTGCAAAATTACTGTACAAGTCAAAACTATGAGTCGGTCCCACCAATTCAAGCCCGGGACCGATGTTATTAAGGGTAGCCGCCACAGCCGTGAAGTTAGTTGTAAAATCAAATCCGTCAACCCCGACCAATAACACGGAAGCAAATACCAGAATAAAATATATTGCTGCATAAGCATTAGTTGAGCGCAATGTCTCATTCGAGAGCGAATGGTGATCTATATGGATACGCTTGCTCAGATTCGGATGAATAATAAGCTGCAGTTCTTTACCTATAGATTTGACCAAAATAAGCAAACGGGAGACTTTGAAGCCTCCTCCTGTACTTCCGGCGCATGCACCTATGAACATCAGTATTACCAGAATGGTCTTAGAAAACTGCGGCCACTTGTCAAAATCAGCCGTCGAAAAACCACTGGTGGTGATAATTGAACCCACCTGAAAAGCTGCATGTCTGATGCTCTCACTAATAGTAGGATACATATGATGAATATTATACGATATAACACATGTACTCGTAACAATAATAGCAATATACCATCTGATTTCCTCAAAAGAAAAGGCCTGCTTAAACTGTCTCGTCATAAGACAGAAATACATATTATAATTAATTCCACTTATTATCATAAAAAATGTAATAACGTTAATCTGCAGCGGTGTAAATGATGCCACAGAATCATTATATATTCCAAAACCTCCGGTTCCCACGGTTCCAAATATCATAGTTGCCGCTTCAAAGACCGACATCCTCGTAAACAAAAAAGTAATAAAACCTATAACCGTAATACCAATATATGCTGCATAAGTCATTATAGCTGTATCCTTAATCTTGGGAAGAACCTTTCCAACCGAAGGTCCGGGGCTTTCTGCCCTCATCAGGTTCATTCCATGAGCCCCGGCAAGCGGCAGAATTGTAAGAATGAGCATGAATATTCCCATACCTCCCACCCAGTGGGTAAAACTTCTCCAGAATATACTTGCATGACTTAACGCTTCCACATCATTTAATATTGATGCACCTGTTGTTGTAAAACCCGACACAGTCTCAAAAAGAGCATTGATAAAACCTGGAATCTCCCCTGTGATCATAAACGGGAAGCAACCGAAAACACTTAAAAAAAGCCATGAAAATGCAACTGCGGCAAAGCCTTCCCGCAGATACAGCTCATCGCTTTTAAGAGGTATCCTTCTTAAAATAAAACCGATGGTAAGACAAAGGATCGCCACAATAAAATATGCAAGACTACTGTTATATTCCTTATAATACAATCCCACAAACATCGGCAGGCTCAAAAACAATGCCTCAAATTCCAAAACCCACCCAATTACATAAACTATAATTGCAATATTCATCGTCTTATAATTCACCTCGACATTTTATCGGTTAACAATATCCTTAATATCACTAAAGAAAGATCTGGTCGTAATTACAATAACCGCATCTCCAACCCTTATCTCATCATGACCGCCCGGAATGATCACCTGACTGTTTCTGGTAATAGAGCATATTATAAGATCATTTTTCAATTTCAGTCTTGCAATCGGAACACCGGTTACTGCAGATGCTTCAGAAACGAAGAACTCAAATGCCTCAGCCTTACCATTCTCAAGTCTGAAAATATTCTCCACATTACTGCTTACACCATTCATCATGGAACGCGCATATTTAACAATATAATCCGCTGTCAGTGTCCTTGGGAAGATAACTGAATCCAAATCCATCTTATTAATCACTTCGGTATAATTAATTCTGTTAATCTTCGTGACTGTCTGACATTTTGAAACATTCTTTGCATATAGGGATAGAAAGACATTCTCTTCGTCAAGGCCTGTAAGAGCGGCAAAGGCATCCATCGCAGAAATCCCCTCCTGCAATAAAAGGCGTTCGTCCGTTCCATCTCCATTGATTATTACTGCTTCCGGCAGCATATCCGACAATTCTTCACACCTTTTTGTATCAGATTCAATTATCTTTGTGTAAATTCCAATATCCGTTAATCTTCTGGCAAGATAATAACCTGTAGTTCCTCCTCCGACTATCATAACCGTTTTGATGCGCTGTGGTTGAATTCTGCTCTTCAAAAAGAAAGTATTGGCTTCCGTAGGAAGAGCGGATATAACAATATTGTCACCCGCCAAAAATTCTGTATCAATGTCAGGAATAAATGCATCCTCATCTCTTGTAACAAGGCAGACAAGAACATTACAGTTAAGTCTTGCCCTAATACTTCTGACGGTTGCATGCTCAAGGAAACTGCCCTCTGCCACCTGAAGACTTAGCAATTCTATCCTTCCCCTTGTAAACGTATCGACCTTAATCTCAGGGGGAAATTGAATAATTCTTGCAATCTCATTAGCTGCAATCTGTTCAGGATTAATTATCATAGACAAACCCAGTTCCCGACGCAAAAAACCCGTCTCAGAGCTGTAAACAGGATTGCGTACTCTGGCTATTGTACGACAGTTTTCAAACCGTTTGGCCATGATACAACAAAGAAGATTCTTCTCGTCCACATCTGTCACAGCTATCAACAAATCTGTACGTTCTATACCCGCCTCAACAAGTATCTTACAATCCTCGCCACTGCCGATAACACCCATGGCATCAAATTCATCTGTTATATATCTGACTCTGTTCTCGTCCTCATCTATCACTACTATATCATGATTTTCAGAACTAAGCTGCTCTACCAGACTGTATCCAACCATACCGCAGCCTACAACAATAATATTCATATCTCCTCCGTACGCCCGCGCCACACAAATATCAAACGTCAGCAATTATATCTGATACAGATATGCTCAATTATAGCACTCCCGCCCAATAAATGTAAAGCAAATGCTACCTTTGAAAGACTTTGATGTATTATCCGTTAATAATCTGTAAAGTCTTCTCAACACCTTCCAAATGCTCCTGACATTTAGCAGCCAGAACAGTCCCCTCTTTATATAGTTCCAATGACTCATTAAGAGCTATACCCTTCTCTGATAATTTCTTATTGATTTCCTCTAAGCGATCTAAGGCTTCATCAACATTAAACTCTTTCTCTGCTGCTTTCTTTCCTGCCATCTTTCCTACCTCCTTATATTTATGTAATCAGATATTTCCAAACTCTTTTCTCCTTTATGCTACTGTACAATCAAGCACCACATCTATAAATAATCTATATTTTATCCATAATTTCCGTAACCTCAGTCACTATAGTACCGTCATGGATATCTATCTTCAAGGTATCTCCTTTTGCAACCTCCTCAACACTTGTGACCGGTCTTTCGTTTCTGGAAATGTATCCAAAACCATTCACCAGTTTCGCTGTTGGAGAAAGTCCGTGTAATCCTGCCACAAGCAATTCATAACGATGTTTTCTTAATTCTACAGCCCTTGTAATATTGTCTTTTATATGCTCTGACAATAACGACAGCCGGTCAATTCTTTCCTTAAGCCTTGCCTCAGGACTATTCTTTTCAAGTAATGCCTTTCCTGCCTTTAACAGAAGTTTTCTCTGTTCTAGTTGATTAATCATATTAGCTTCTATACTTTTTCTAAGTCGAGAGACCCTGATTACATCCACCATAATATCCGGCACTGCTTCCTCAGCCGCCTCCGAGGGAGTGGCAACTCTTTTATCAGACACATAGTCGATAAGAGTCCAATGTCCTTCATGTCCCACAGCAGATATTATCGGAGTTGCAGCCCCATACACAGTTCTGGCTATCATTTCATCGTTATAAGCCATAAGCTCCTCGTCCGAACCACCGCCCCGTCCGACAATTATGGTATCGACCCCCTGTGTATCCATATATTTTATGCCTTCAATTATCGTTCCTACTGCATTTTTCCCCTGAACATTGACATGATAGAGTATGAGCTGCACATAGGGATTACGCTTAGACGCAACTTTACATATATCCTTTATCGCCTGACCATCCTTAGAAGTTATAATACCTATTTTTTCCGGATACTTCGGAATCGGTTTCTTGTGCTCCTCATCGAATAGACCTTCCGCTTCTAATTGTGCTTTGAGTTTAAGGAAAGCCAGATTAGCCGCACCATCACCTATATTAATTATCTGTCTGACGATCAACTGACTTTTCCCACCGGCCTTATAATAATCCAGTTTTCCTATAATCGCCACCTGCTGCCCCTGCTCTAACTTGAATTTCAAAACAGAAGCGGCTGTATCCTCCCACATAAAACAAGGCAGTAATGACATATCATCTTTGATGGCAAAATAGTAATTACGTCCTTTATGACCACTATAGTTTGTCACTTCCCCCTTAACCATTATCATCTGAAAAGAAATATTGTCATCAAATTGTTCATATATCATCTGATTAACCTGAGAAACCGTTTTATATAAATCATTCTCATCATCAATGCCTGTTTCTCTAAACGAAGTATTAGAATCATCGTGTGTATTTTCAAAAGCATTACTATCTGTAATGGCATCAGGAGCATCATACCATCTTCTAAGACCCTCCGTAAGTTCACCCTCACAATACCAGAATTTCTCTTTATAATTCCATTTTGCCCCCAGCGCCTTTGCCTCATCCTTCTCCCTATAGGGAACATTTAATCTGTACAACAAACTCACTTCCTTTCTGATGTTGGACATTTTTCCTTATAGCCATTAATCATGCAACTGCGAAATTACCATTTATACAATTAGCAAACTGTTCAAGAGCCTATCGCAATTGCCTGCCTCTGCGATATAGTTTTACATACAATTGCCCGATATGTCAACCTGCAAACACCTTAATTGACATTTTATTTGACGTCAAAAATGGAGTAATGTATAATATGATATACTAATATCAAATAATAAAATAGCTGAAGGGGGGCTGACATGGGAAGAAAACTCAAAGTTAAAACCGGCAAAAAACCGGATTTCCACTTAAGTTCGTATTGGAAAAACCAGACAAAAAACAAAAAAAATGACAATGACAGTCATCATTTTGATCATATCAACCCAGATAAATACAATGCCGGATATTCAGATAATAGAGCATTGTCAACTTCATCAAATGCTGCCACAGCCAGCGATGAGGCAAGGATAAGAAATGAGTTTCTCACAAACATTTCTCATGATATAAGAACCCCTATGAATGCTATTGTTGGATATACCAGACTTGCCCTTAATAATGCAGGTGATCCGGAAGCCGTTCGCAATTATCTTACCAAAGTTCAGGCATCCAGCGATCATTTGATGGCTCTCATCAACGATATGTTAGAAATGGAGCAGATCAAAAACGGCAAGATTGAGTTAGAGGAAGTTCCCTGTTCATTAACAGATATTATGTCCGAGCTTCACACGATGATCATATCAGACACCGAAGCTAAGAAGCAGGGGCTTATATTCAATATTGAGGGAATACGACAGGATAACGTATATTGCGACCGCATGCGTCTTAACCAGATTATGATCAATCTGCTCTCTAACGCTGTCAAATACACCAAAACCGGTGGCGAAATTTCGGTTTCGGTACTTCAAAAAGATAATGCTCCCGATGGAACGGGGGCATATGAGATACACATTAAAGATAACGGTATAGGTATGACTCCGGAATTTGCTGCCAAAATTTTCGAGCCCTTTGAAAGAGAAAATTCGTCTGCCGTAGACGATGCGGGTGGAACAGGTCTTGGAATGTCCATAGCTAAGAATCTAATTGACCTTATGCATGGCAAGATAGACCTGATTACCATACCTAAGAAAGGAACAGAATTCATTATATATTTGAATTTCAAGCTTCAACAGAATCAGTCTAAGAGCAGAAAGGTTGCATTTAACCCAGCGCTAAAGGCCGTAAGTGCGGAGCCGCTTGCAGACGCGACACCGGTTGACTTCAGCGGCAAGCGAATACTTTTGGTTGATGATGTTTTGGTCAATCGGGAAATGGCAAGAACTATATTAGAGATGAGCCATTTCACCGTGGAGGAAGCTGCTAATGGTGAAGAGGCAGTAAGTATGGTACGCAATTCCCCACCCGGATATTACGATGTCATCCTTATGGATATTCAGATGCCTGTAATGGACGGATACGAAGCAACCAAGCTTATTCGTACCCTCGATGATCCCGGCAAATGTGAGATACCAATACTTGCAATGACCGCCAATGTGTTTGATGAAGATAAGCGACGCACTGCAGCAGCAGGTATGAACGGTCATCTGTCCAAGCCTATTGACATCGACCATTTGTTAGAGACGCTTAAACAGGTACTTTTCTAATACTAGAGCATATCTCTTATTATTTTTTTATAACTAAGGAACTTATCCGTGAGCCCAAACTCTGAATTTCTCGGTTTGGGCTCATCTATTATAATCTCATCTGCAATTGAAGCCGGACTGCCTTTAAGTATATATATTCTGTCAGATAACAATATTGCTTCATCCATATCATGGGTGATGAACAGTGTTGATAACTTAATATCTTTCATCATATCAATATACCATTGCTGCATGGATGCTCTTGTGATTGTATCCAGTGCGCTAAAGGGTTCATCAAGCAGTGCAACCTCTTTATCACATAGATATGTTCTAAGCAACGCCACCCGCTGTCTCATTCCCCCTGACAATTCTGCCGGATACTGATATTGCGTTCCTTCTATCCCAAAATGCTCAAATTGCTCTCCTGCAATCTTCAATGCTTTTTTCTTTGGCATCCTGTTAAGCAGTAGCGGTAATGCAGCATTTTCTATTACGGTCTTATGCGGAAGGAGAAGATCTTTCTGCAGCATATAACTGAGATACCCTGTCTTTCCTGTGATATCCGTCGTCTGAGTAGAATCCCCTCCGGCAACTTCCTTTTCATCTCCAGTGTCACTATCTGTATTCCCATTATTGGACACAACTGATGATTGTATACCAGAAGCACTATTATGGGAATATAGCGTTACATTTCCGGAATCCGGCATTATAAGCCCGGAGAGAACATTGAATAGAGTCGTTTTCCCTACTCCGCTCACTCCGAGTATACTTACAAGTTCACCCTGATTCAGGGTTATATTGATATTCTCAAGTACATGCTTATCACCATATGATTTTGAAATATTATCTACAGTTAAAATCCTTTTTCCCATATATCTCCTCTAAAACGTTATATCATCAATCGAAAGATACCGGTTAATGAAAGCGTACCGTTATCCCCTGTTATACCTGCCTGATAATTATATCCTCAATCCGGAAGGTACTCGTTAGTAAAACCATATCCTGCCGGAATCTCTTCTGATAATCCGTTATCCGAAAGCCATTTATAAAATGCATCCCATCTGCTCTGATCAATGTATCCCCATCTTTCAACCTCTGCCTTATACTGAGGCGACAGCCACTCCTGGCTTTCTTTCACAAGTTCAAGACTAAGTTCGGGAACCTGATTAACAAGAATCTCTGCGGCGGTATCGGGATCATTTATTGCAAATTCGTAACCTTTCTTTGTGGCACGCAGAAAGGCTTTGGCAACATCTTCATTTTCGGAAAGCCAGTCTGTATTTGAAACTATAACCGGGCTGTAATAATCAAATTCAGGAGTTATATCCTTGAAATAGAACATGTTAGTATCAAGTCCTGCCTGCTTTGTGGAAATTCCGGCCCATGCATAATATACCCATATAGCATCAATATCCTGCTGAAGTGCTGCAGCCTCATTTTCTACATATTCAGGAATCAGATTAACTTTACTGAAATCTCCACCATCCGCTTCTACTATATTCTGCATCATCGCCTTTTCGATAGGAAGATCCCAGGTTGCGTAATTCTTACCCTCAAGATCTTTTGGCGAATTGATGTTATCCTCCTTCAAGGAAATGATACCGGAAGTATTGTGTTGTATAAGTGCCGCAACAGCGGTCACAGGAATCTTTTCCTCAGAAGTAAATACCGGCGGAAGATAATCCTGAAAATCAATACCGAACTGTGCCTGACCGCTTGCGACCATTGTTGTAGCTCCATCCTCGGGTGGTTGAACTATATTGACCTTAAGCCCCTCCTCCTCATAAAAGCCTTCATTGACTGCCACATAAAAACCTGTATGATTGGTATTAGGCGTCCAGTCAAGGACAAGAGTGATTTCTTTCAACTCACTACCGTTACCATCTTCCACATTTGTTAATGGGGCAATATCATCCCCTTTTCCACATCCGGCAAGTGCCAATGTCATAGCCGTTGCCCAAATTGCTGTTGCTAATTTTCTCATTATTCTCATTTTCTATCTCCTTTATATATAATTATTTACCTCACCTTACTCCAGGGCATAACCTTCCTCTGTATCACACTTACCAGTGCCATCAGCAAAAGGCTGATTACTGACACAAAAAAGATTACTGCAAACATCTTGTCATATGCCATAGACTTCTTAACCCTTGTCATATATACTCCAAGTCCTGAAAAGCCTCCGAGCCACTCAGAAATCACTGCGCCCACAACAGAATATGCAACTGCCATGCGCACCCCTGAAAAGAACTCTGTAAGAGCAGCCGGAAATTTGGCGTACCGGAATATCTGGCTTTTTGTTGCCTTCATGGATTTCATCAGCTTAATCATATCCTCATCCACAGATTGAAGACCATCTAACAGTCCCACAGCCATTGGAAAAAATGATACCAGTACCACAAGAATGACCTTGGGGGCAATACCATAGGAAAACCACAGGATAAGCAGTGGTGCTATTGCGACCGGCGGTATTGTCTGACTAATTACCAGAATGGGATATAGTCCTTTCTTGACCAATGGAAATGAATCCATAAATACGGCACAAACAAATCCCAAAAGAACTCCACAAAAAAGTCCCAACAAAGCTTCTATCAAAGTTACTTTTGCGTGACTCATAAGCAACGGAAAATCACCTATAAAAGCCTGTATGACCTGAATCGGAGAAGGCAGCATATATCCCGGAACCCAATGAAGTGTACATGCAGCCTGCCACACAAGAAGAAATACCACAATCACTATCACAGGAACAAAATTAACTCCGGTTAATTTTACACTTTTGTCGGTGGTACTTTTTCTATTATTTTTATTATTATCATTTTTCATAAATATACCTATTCTCACCTCCTACCCACTTTTCGCTAAACAAGCTTGAACAACCCACAACATAGTCCTGTGACAAGTCTATGTTTCTTATAATTCATACCACTATGACATGGTAAAATATCTATCTTCTGACGATCCACACCAAGGTGGCATGATACATCCACCGGATATTAAAACAAAAAATGCAAAAATATGTAACAGCTCTTTATCTCTGAAAATTATGCCGACTTCGCCATCTTAGCTGCGTCATTAATATGATGTTTGGCTGTCTTTCTCTCTATGGTAAGTTTCTCTCCATCCGGTTTATATGTAATCTTAACATAGCTCATTACGCTTGGAGCACCGGCTTCAATTGCTATGTACTGACACTGTTTAACTATCTCCATCAGCTGCTCATAGTCACCTTCCATAGCGGTCTCACAGGGTCCCACATAATAGTTAACCCCTGTACTTTTGATATAGTCGATAACCGCATCCACTACTCTTACGATTTCCTCATCTCCCTGCACTGATGGCAGTACCTGAATTGCTACGTTTGCGTTCATAAATAATTTCCTCCTATAAAAGAAAAACTCACTTCAAAACGAAGCGAGTCTCATAATCATACATATATGCCATATAACATAGCATATTTATCAACTCCCTCCGCCGGCATTACCCGGATCAGGTTAATAGGATTGACAACAGGTATATGTTATCTCTCAGCCTAATTCCTTAAGCACTCCCGTTATTTCATGTGATATTATATTCAGAAGATATCTGTATGTCAAGAAAAAAACAGTGAAATCACGCCATACCACTCTCTGACAAAATAGGTGGAGAACAACCACCAATGTGTGCGTGCGGGCACCGCCTTAGGATTAAGGCCTAATTTCTCTGCAATTTTAAATGCGCGGTATTCATGAAACTCATTTGTGACAATGGCTACATCTTTTTTTAATCCCTGCTCATTAATAATATCCATAGAGAACTTAAGGTTTTCTCTTGTGGAAGTAGATCTGTCTTCCATAATCAGTCTATTCTCATCCACACCATGTTCTATCAGATAATTATACATACACAGAGCTTCACTTATTCCTTCATCCTCGCCTTTTCCACCGGAGAGAATACATATAACCTCCTTATGTTCATCCATGTAAGTCTTTGCAGCATTTAGTCGTTCAGTGAGCATAAGACTTGGCTTTGTTCCCTTCACCTGACATCCAAGTATAATAAGAGTCTCATTCCCGGCAGGCTTAGTTCCCGCTGCATTTAATATAAGCATTGAAATAATTATCGCCATGATAAGTGCTGCAGCCAGCAGACAACCTGCAAGGCATACAAGCACTTTTCCTGATGTGCTGCTCCAGAGGGAAGATATTCCACGATTCACTACCCCGGCGAATAATCCATATACTATCAAAACCAATCCGGTCAACAATCCGGTAGCATTTCCAATATTCAGTATCCTGTACATAACAAGGGGTGGCATGAATAATACTATACACGCCACACCAAGAAAAAGGCTTATCACTCGTAACACAGTCAATATATTGTCCCTCCATAACAGTGTTATATTAATTAATCCTCCCCCACCAGCTTCACAATCTGCATATCGTGGTGTACCGCAGGAAGATAGGTCTCGAACACATCCTTTGTTTTTAATTTGAGGCTTGATGTATTCACGCAGGGATGACAACCAAGATATTCTCCTTTAAGCACATCTTCGTCCACCAAGAGTTTGACTACATTATCTTTATCATTCATAAGCCCCATAATACTTACTGCTCCCGGTTCTATATCAAGATATCTTAACATATCATCAGAATCTGCAAAGGAAAGACGGGCAGAGTTTATCTGTGCCGACAACTCCTTAGTCTTGAACTTCTTATCTCCCGGCATCATAAGCAGGTAATAGTTGGTCTTCTGGCGATTACAAAGAAACAGATTCTTACATATCAATACTTCTAACACCCTGTCTATCTCATTACAGTGCTCCATTGTATCAGCAGGCTCATGATCTGTACGCACATACTTAATTCCCAGCTTATCCAAGAAATCGTACACCCGAATTTCTCTTTCTAATCTTCCCTCTGTGCTTTCCGGTCTTCCGTTATATAATTCCATTTTCAACCTCTTTTCTATCTAATAATCTTATCTCCCGACCTATCAGTATACCCTTCGCATCCTTCCCATGTCCGATATCCCCGGTCACTGCTATCGGCATATCTTTCGGAACATACTTCCTTAACAAATCAAGAAAATCTTCGTATTGCCCCTCTCGCATCAGCGAAGTAAATGTTCCTACGACTATACCCTTAATCTTACGAAATACTCCTATTTGTTCTAAGGAGGCAAGCATCGTTCTTACACTATATATATCACCGCCTAAGGCTTCCATAAGAAGCACCTTACCGGTCAGCTCCGGCATATACTCTGTACCTGCAAGTTTAAGAAAACATCTGAGATTACCGCCCACAAGAACACCCGATATTTCCTCGCCTTGCAGAAAATGATATTTGATTTTGGTGAGCTGCCTGTCCTCGTTTTCCAACAGGTGTCTCACCTGATATAACATGGACGCTTTCCCTGTCTTTGCATATATGGCATTGATTATTGTTGTCAGATCACTGTATCCCCAAAATATTGCCTGTGACTTCGCTATCACTTCATAATTAAGATAAGGCAGCAGCTCATTTGCCACATTGCCACCGGACACATCAAAAATAGCAGTTATATCTTCATCAGAAAAAAATGCAGATAGCTCATCAGCCTTCTCTTTTCCCGCCGCCTTATCCTCATACAGATACCTGCTTTTTATGACCTCAAGTCCATAGCCTTCAAGCAGACTTTTCAGCTTTTCGATTTCTGCTTCGTCCGTTTCTTTTCTGGCATCCGAGCACGCCGTAAATACAATCTTTCCTGACATATTCTAACCTTTCCGATAATTCATTATACTCAAATACTTATGTTAGAGAATATCATAAAACGAGTTGTTTGAACAGAGTATAAATACTTATCTCAAGATATATCAAAACTTTTCCCCTTTCTTGAATTCTTCATAATCATCTTCTCCTTCCAATCCCGTACACCATATTTTTCTTATATTTCCTGTTCTGCCAGAGTTTTTTCTTATTATTTCACTTTGATTTTCTTTATTGAAGAATATTTACCGTAAACCGTTTTCCATTAAAGCCCTGGCAGGCACGAACCTTGTAATAGTAAGTCTTTTTCTTCTTGACTTTTGTATCACTCTATACATAACAAAAGGTGGTCAAGATTCTTCTTGTGTTATTAGGTTAAATGTTTTATTATGTTGATTATAGATATTCTATATTGTAACTGTTAGTATCTCAATTCATATTTAACTTTATATTACCGACAAATAAGGAAGGTGATTTTAATGGCACTTGCCAAAAGTAAGATATACACAGAAGATGACTATTATAATATCCCGGAAGATGTGAGGGCAGAGCTTATTGACGGCGATTTGATATATAACATGGCATCTCCAAGCAGAATTCATCAGTTTATTCTCAGCGAATTACATGGTACAATCTACAATTATATCAAGGCAAAAGGCGGCAACTGCCGCGTGGTTCCAGCACCATTTGCAGTGAAATTAAATGAAGACCGAAACACTATTGTTGAACCTGACATCAGTGTAATATGCAACCCTGACAAATTTACAGACCGAGGATGTACCGGTGCCCCGGATTGGATTATAGAGATAGTTTCTCCAAGTAATTCCAGCCACGATTATGTTACTAAGTTAAATCTTTACTTAGAAACAGGAGTAAGAGAATATTGGATTGTTGATCCGGATAAACAGAAGATTTTTGTCTACTATTTGGAAGATGAGAATTTCGATGTGGAAACCTACACGTTTGAAGATACTATAAAGGTTAACATATATGATGATCTGGAGATTGATTTTACCACTCTTGATATTGGTTAAGAATAAAGATTCACGAAAAAAGGGGCTCTGCTCCCGGTTCTATATCAATATATAGCACCAAGCCGCTATTGCAGCGGCTTGGTGCTATGAAAAACAAGACTTTTAACTTTTCTTCTACTTATACTATATTGTATTGAGCTAATTATTATGAATTGCCAAATTATATCTAATAAGATAATAGATTGTAGATATTGGATATATCAATACACAAAAATATAAAGCTGTCATGAATAAACCAACTGCAATTGATAAGACGAGAAATGCAGGTATTAATAATAAAATACCTAACGGAGTAAAAATAGTTACAATCAAACCTGATAATATAGATTTCAAAGTTCCAACAACTACATTAAGAAAAGGATTACCATTTGCGATCATAGACCATATTACTCCAATAGCGCATGCTCCACCTGCCCAAATCAACAGAGCTATCTTTAATTCACTATAATCATAACCTATCATATATAACACTGCTGCTACCAAAGATAATAACGATGAAATAAAAATCTGTTTTTTTCTCATTTCCCACATTTCAATATAATCCATAATATTTTTCCTCTCTTTCTCAACGAAATACTTTATCATTTATAATTATTTATTTTTTTAATCAACATTATTTTACATAGTTGCAGCTACTACAATCTCAACTATCAAAAAGACTATTGCCATAATGCCGGCCACCCAATCTCCTACCTTTGAAAGAGTTGACCTTTCGTATTGTTTAAATACTTCCTTAACTTCTTCAGGATACTCATCATAGGTATTATACTCCACCATTCTGCCAACCTGAGCATATGCCTGTGCCTTTTCCAGACTTTCTCCACATTTTCCACAAAACCTTGCTCCTTCAGGTAACTCTGCATTACAATAAATACATCTCATGTCTAACGACCTCCTTTTTTATTTATCTCCCTTGCATGATTAATATATTTTTTCGTAACCTCCCAAAAAATATTTTTTAAATCACTTAAGTTATAACTTATGATATGATTATACATAAATAAAACCTATAGTTTTTCAGTCAATATTTACACATAAAAAAGAATGCATCCCTAACAGAATGCATTCTTTTTTATGTGCCCTACTTAATTTTCATTGTTTTCTTGTATCCCGTCTTCTTATTAAAGAGTTTTTTATAGGTTTTTTTATTGGTCTTAGGAACATTTACTACTGCTGTCTTATTAATACCTTTTATAGCATTCTTACCTATGACCGTTATTGACGTTGATTTAATAGTGATTTTTTTTAAATTCTTGCATTTAGCAAATGCATTATTACCAATCGAATCAATATTATTACCAATTGTAACTCTTTTCAAAGTCTTTTTACCCTTTAATGCTTTATTAGCAATACTTGTAACCTTATATTGAGCATTATCAATCTTAATCGAATCAGGTACTACTACTTCTTTTATTTTCTTCTTATCTGTACCTACAAATTCAACCGTGGAATCATTTGTTATATCAGATGTTACTTTATATTTATTGTCTGAATTATAAAACTTGTAAGTCGTACCAACAGGTCTAAAAATCATGTACCTATTCCTTCTCGCCCATTTTCTTGCGTACGAACGCTTATCAGCTTTAATTATAACATTTTTACCAAATGCACCGGAACCTATTCTTGATACACTTTTAGGTATTTCAATATTTTTAATTGAACAATTATTAAAAGCATATTTGCCAATCCTTTTCACACCTGAAGGAATTACCATATTTGTAAGTTTAGTGCATGATTGAAATGCGTAGTCTCCTATGTATTTTACAGTATTAGGTATAATGGTTCCGACGCATCCGGCAATTAATGTATTAGACTCCGTCTCTATAATAGCATTACATTCATATCTGCTGTCATATACCTTATTTAAAGGACTTACCCTTATAGTTTTAAGTTTCGTACAATATCGGAATAATCTAATCCCCACCTTGGTTACGCTAGCCGGAATAGAAACTTTCCTAAGTTTTTGACAATCTCCAAAAGCATTATCATCAATGCTCGTTATTGTGTATTCTATCTCATCAACTATAACTGATTCCGGAATAGATACAGACGTTACCTGTCTTGAGGTTGGGGAGAGATACTCAACCGTTGGATTATACGATTCAGAAGAGGTAACTTTAACTTTAGCCTTATAATTCGAAATGGTCATTAATGTGCCAACAGCTTTGGGATGTGAAACAACGATAAATCCATTAGTTAACGCCCACGTATCAGCATAAGAACCTTCCTCAACAACGAAACCAACTTTCTTTTCAAATGCCGTATTATCGATTTGGGTTAAGCTTTTAGGCAGTTCAATTCTTTTTAAAGCGGTGCATCTTTCAAAAGCGGATTTCCCAATGCTTTTGATACCCTTAGACATAGTTACACTTGAAAGTTTTTCGCATGAAGAAAATGCTGATTCCTCTATATCGGTCACGCTATCCGGTATCACTACGCTTGTAAGATTTGCACAGGAAGAAAAAGTACCCATTTCTATAGTAGTAATACCGTCCGGAATCGTTATTGATGAAATACTACAATTATTGAAAGCATATTTCCCAATACTCGTAACACTGACAGGAATATTAAGACTTTTTAGACTTATACAATTTTTAAAAGCATTATCACCTATATTCGTAACAGTATCCGGTATTTTAATACTCACTATATTCCTACACCACACAAAGGCATTTTTTCCAATACTCGTCACTTTAACATTCCTAATTTCAGACGGTATCACTACATTCGCAGACAGAGCGTTATATCCGGTTATTTCAATCTCTGTATTATTATTAATGAACGAATATTGAAAACCATTATCTTCATTTGCATAAGCATGTACTTTTGCATTCATTATTCCTACCATTATTAATAATAAACATATAACCATTTTATTGTATTTTTTTACCATATATGACTCTCCTCCCTAATACCCACCCCTATCTCCTAATATTTATTTTCTTATTTTTAACTTTTTGACATCGCTCCATTTACCGTTAACTTTACTGCCGTCAGATGCTTTTTTGTAAGCACGCACCCTTACAAAGTAGTTCTTTCCCTTTTTCAACTTCTTCACTGTCACGGAAAGTTTTGTAGTAGTCTTGGATTTTTTATTCTTCTTAAACTTCTTATCAAGTGCAAATTGCACCTCATAGCCCTGGGCTTTCTTTACTTTTTTCCATGTTACAGTTAATGATTTCGCCTTCTTGTTTTTAAGGTATGAAATCTTTGTCTTCGAAGGTGCAGTGATTTTGATCTTGGTGGTTGTCTGCTGCTCGGTGACTTGCTGCTCAGTTGTTGTATCCTGTGCTCCGGATGGCTTATCAGTCTTTCCGTTATTATTACCCTTGCCCTCATTCGCCTTGGCATTCTTCTCTACTATATCAGCATAGTTTTTTTCAGCTGCCTGTAACACGCTATAATTTGTCACCAAGTTCTTAACATTTTCCATCAATTCATTATAAGCTTTTCTCGCTTCTTCGATTGATGCCTTACTACCCTCTGCCACTGTTCCGATTTCAGAAATACGCTTAATTACTTCTTGTGCTTCTTCCTGAGCCACTTTTTCCTGCGATGCTATATCTTCCTTTGTTATATTACTCTCTGACTTCACCTCACCGGACACATTCACAAATGACGATGAAATATCTACATGTAAAATCGGACGTACAGTAATATTCTTATTATCGACATTAATACCACCGTAATTGTCTTCCCATGAAATACTTAAGACTCCCGAAGGATTTTCAGCCTCTACATACCCTGGAGAACGCAGCCACCATGTACCGTTTCCGGCATAATCTGATCGGATACTGCGAGATGCTCCATTAATCCTTGCATAATCCGATGCTTTTGCTTCTCGCGTTTTTGCTTTTTCCTTCGTTCCATTATTATCATATACTGTATCAAATCCATAAGCTGTATTATATGCTTCTTTAAACGACAGTAGATATATTTTATCTACGGTACTGCTACCATCGTCAGAATCATTCTTAACATTAGTTTCTAATATTGCTTTTCTCTCATCATCTGTAAATGCAGCATTAATAAATGAAGTACTATCATTTGTGTAATGGTCTGTTCCGTTAAGCCAGTCTCTTAATGTACATGTCTCCCATGTGCATTGCTTATTTTCATTATTGAACGGCTTACAATCAAGTGCCTTATCCGCTATAACTAATGCATCATTCCCGTTTACAAAAAGAACTCGCCATTCTATAGGCATTTTCTTAAAATCTGCTTTTTGTTTATAGTGGCCAAAATACACACAATCCCATGTAGTCACTTCATCCAAAATTGTAGGTTTGTTAAATGTAGTACGGTTTGTACCTGCCGTATAATTCCCATTAGACATAACTTTTCCGGCATCTGTAACATGGGACAGATTAACATGTAAAACAGGTCGCACAGCATTATCACCACCCCTAGCAAAATAACCATCATTACTGACCACTTCTCCGTCATAATCTATCGAACCGCCAATAGATACACACATTGCCGCACTATTAGCACCTCCAGGAGAACGCAGCCACCAATCACATTTTCCATACCAATAATCAACATCAGTATAAGTCCAATAATCAGCTCCGTTAATATAAGCATAATCCGTCGGTTTTGCTGCTCTCATTTCACTATCTCCAAGACTACCTGTATCAACAAATCCATATCTACTATCTGACACTTCCTCAGCAGATAGCAAATATATTTTATCTATTGTATCATTGCCACCTTCACCGGTAATCGGTTCTTCTGTGTCATCAGGATCGTAATAAGGATTGTTATCATTCACTATTTGTGTCTCTATTATTGCTTTTCTTTCTTCTTCTGAAAAAGCAGCATTAATAAATGAATTCTTATCATCTTTATATTCATCTGTCCCATTAAGCCAATCTCTCAATGTACATGTCTCCCATGTACATGAATAATCTGTCCAAATCTCTCCATCACTGTCATCAAATGTACTAATTCTTTCTACGCCACTCTCGTTATATTGCCTACAATCAAGTGCCTCATCAGCAAGAAGAAATGCATTACCATCTTTGTCAATATCAAGTATTCTCCACTTTATTGGTTCTTCTTTATATTCAGCAGCCTGTGGATAGCTTCCAAACGTCACCTTGTCCCATGAAACAGTTCCATCCTCTGCAATCCTTGGATTACTAACATTTACATTTCCTGCCGCCTTAACATTAATTGTCTCAGCACATGTCCCACCCAACGCAGATATTGCCATAATAAATGTTGATAATATCGTTAATCCTTTTGTAATCTTTTTCATTGATTTATAACCTCCTTGTCACTAAAAATTAATATTATAATTATAACAATTATCTATTCTATTAACAACTCTATTCCTGTACATTATTCTCATACTCATAATTGTCAATCTGACTTGTAACACAATTATTGAAAAGTGACTCCAAGTCCTGATATCCTGAGAAAGACAAATCATACTTCTTAAAACCTTCATTAGATAACCAATTATATTTTGGTACGCTATAATCAGATACGTCTACTGTACAGGTACCATCCTGCAAAAGCATTATATTATTGTATTTGGTGTAATAATAATATGAGAATTTCTTTTCTCCCTCTTTTTTAACAGTCACTTTAAAAACAAGATATATTTGATTTTGTATATTCCAGGTATCAAACTCTTTAGACTTAAGCATATAATTACCGATCAACTTAAAATCCTTAATACTAACCTCTTTAACCCAATTAGATGCAGCATTTGCCCGAAATACATCTTCCGCATTACTTCTCATCTTCTCCATTATATCATCCGGAATCTGCGATGCCGATTCAATATATGCATCCGCATTTTCACATACATATTCTTTTGACAAAGCAGTTAAATGAATTCCTTTGTTCTCTAACAAACCTTCTTCATCTGCCTCAATTACTACGTTGAATTTATCACCCAGTTTTATATTTCCATTATTAGCTGAAACGCTAACCTTTATATAGCCTGACAATTCTTCATTATTGTTTGTTACTACAGCTGTAAGATAAGGTGATGTACCCTGATATTCGACAGATATCTTCTCAAACGGATCAACCTCATTAGCTTCGGGGAGCCCGGCAACCTCTATTGTTACAGTTTCACCTGCAAGCTCTAAATTGTAATCTTTTAATAAATCCTTTTCAAATATTACAGGAATTTCAATTTTATCTCCATTGCTCAATTGGTCTTTTACATCTGATTTAATTACTATAGTTTTTATTTCTAACCCCAACTCTTTAATTGGTTCAAAGTCTTCTGAACCCAATCCGCCAGATCTATATCTCTTCAATAAAACAGTACTCAGATAATCTTTTGTGTCTTTACCTTCTTTTTCTGCCTCTTTTAATTCTTTTTTCCAGGTTCTCATTTCCTTATTATGTGCTTTACCATACATTATAGCATCAACCAATAAAGCGTCTCCGTCAAGTCGTATATCCGCATTTCCATAGTGATTACATCCTTCATATTCTACTACTACATAATCTTCTAGATTTATAGTATGCTTATGCATATTAATAAACGTGATTAATCCTGCGGACAAAATAACTGTGGCCACCAGTATCCCAATCAAACCCTTATTAATTTTAAATCCGCTTCCGACCTTTTTTTGCTTTTCGGTATCATTATAAGGTTCCTCAAATTTCACATTCCATGGTTGATTGTCTGCAACATTTGATTGTTTGGCCTCCCCACCTACAATACCATCTTTACCCGTTACCGGTGTACCACACTTACCGCAAAACTTTTCTCCATCTAATATTTTATTACCACATACCGTACAAAACATTTTTCTACTCCTCCTTTGTCTTTCTATAGCTTTGTAAAGCTTTTTGATTTTATGTGTATATATTACCAATATTTAAAAACTCTTATTTCAGGGAAAGTTTACACAAAAAAAAGGAACACTCTTAAATGAATGCTCCTTCCATACTTCAATCAGATTCTTACAGTTTACTTCCGCAATTAAAGCAAAATGCTGATTCCTTGTTATTCTTGGCTCCACAGCTCGGGCAGAAATGAGTATCGCCATTGACTTTATCCATTATAACATTCATTGGAAGAACAGTTGTTTTATCCATATCATCCGATCCATCCTCTTTAGGAAACTTAAGCTGTTTATCCATATCATCCGGTCCATCCTCAGCCGTAAAGTTAAGCTGTTTATCCATGTCGTAATCAGGTATACTTCCGGCTATCTTTTCTGCTGTTTTCTTAACTGCTGCAGAACCTTGACGTTTTGCGGTATCCATCATTTTTTCCATACCGATTTCTATAGAATTCAAACGTCTGTTAAGTTCTCTCTCCGAAGCTGTCTGTCCTACAATCTGGCTACTTAACTTAGTTACCGCTTCCGCTATTTCAACAAACGTTCCAAGTACACAAGAGACCGCAAAAGTTATCAATAAACCGACAATAAATGTGACTATACCAAGCAAACTTCTTGTGGCAAATGCCGCTACAATTGATGCAATCACACCTATTCCTACCTGTACTCTTAAA
Organism: Lachnospiraceae bacterium; assembly: GCA_017469275.1. Taxonomy (GTDB): domain Bacteria; phylum Bacillota; class Clostridia; order Lachnospirales; family Lachnospiraceae; genus CAG-590. The sequence goes on along the minus strand of JAFUGT010000017.1, from coordinate 58,642 downwards.
AATCCTTTAGTAATTCTCGTCCAAAACATGATCTTATTCCTCCTTAATGATTATTATCTTATATTTTCAAGATCTGAGTTTATAATATCATTAATTAGATTCATGTTTTTCAGAGAAAGTTTACACTATCTTTATCTCCAATGATCATATACCAGTGAAGATATATTTTGAATAGTTTCTCTGCCATTTGTGGTATCCGAAAGTTGACTTAGCATTATACATATTATATAGTCTGCATCCTCCCCATATACAATAGCAACATCATGTTCCACATCATCAAGTTCCCCTGTCTTATTGGCACACACAACATTTGAAGGCAATCCGGCCGGTATCTTCGAAGTGCGTTCCTGGACTTTCATATATGTTATTATCTTATCATAGCCTTCAATTTCACCATTATATAATCTCTCCAAAAAAGAACCTGTTTCTGTAACGGTCGTGTAATTGTCATTTTCCGAATCAAAATCTAACATCAATCTTCCCATCTTAGTCTCAATACATCCTAAACTTTTGGCATATTCAGTCACTTTACTCATACCCGTTACAGAATCACCTGCACCCAACATTTTCACAAGAGTATTCGCAGCTTCATTATCGCTATTAGCTATCATCTTATTCACAAGCATATCTATATCATTCTCTGTGTTTCCGGTCGCTGACAAAATCCCAATATTACTATAGACACAACCTGCAATATACAACTTTATAATACTTGCGCTTCTATGAGTTGCGGTTGACAAATCCACATAATCTCCGGTTCGTAGATTTTTAGCATAGGCAGAACAAACTGCTCCTTTACTTCTTTCATTTTCCAGCAATTCATCTATCTGTTTTTTGAGAATCGTATCTTCACTTTCTCCATTTATCAAAGTACCACCACCTGTTATTGTGGTATCATCTTCACTATAATTCTTAAAATCATAATAATTTTCAATGCCGGATACTATTCCCTCTACCATCCTGCTCTGATAATCCGGATCCTCCATATTACGATCATCAGACTCATTACTCATGAATCCCATCTCCAGAATCATAACAGGTATTTTACTCCAGTTAATCCCCGTCATTGTATCATTAGTATTTATTCCCAGATTTTTCATTCCTGTGCTATCGCAGTATGCTTGAAGAATTGAATTTGCCAAATGATAACTACTGTCATACAAAGCCCCCACATAAGGATTACCTTCTGACCCGATCAATGCCAATGCACCATTAGTTCCCGGATCTTCACTTCCGTTTGCATGAATTCTTACAGCTATGTCCACCCCATTTTCATTGGCAAGAATCGCCCTTTCCATATTGCTTATAGCGGTGTCATTATCTTCCCTTGTCATAATCACTTTGTACCCCTTTGAAACAAGTGCATCACGCAGTTTAAGCGAGATATCAAGATTAAGCTGATACTCCGGAACTCCGGTATATCTTCCGGTAGTTCCTCCTGTTGCTTTCATCTTCATCTCACTTGAACCGGGTGCGTTAGGCTCCTGTGCACTCATATCCACTTGTTCACTTTGATGACCCGGATCTATAGCTATAAGGATATCCTCTCTGGGATTTTTTTCCTGCAAAGCCATCTCAGTCGTCACTACTGTCGCCTGCTCTGTACTCAATGTCTCCGTGGTCATCCGGGTTGTATTCTCAGTTGTCATTATTATTTCCGACTCAGAATAAGTACTGTTTTGCTCTGCCTCGCTACTACTGTCTTTGTTATCGCCACATCCTGTACAGGAACTTATAACTATACAGAATGCCAGGATTATCCATGTTGTTTTTTTCATTTTATGTTTTTCCTTTTAATATATTTGTACGAACGTCTAATCTTATCATTACTGATCCAATTGATATCCATTCGGCGCCATTGAGAACTCCATAGTTTTCAATAAGGTGACATTGGCTTTTTCCACCTCTGATAACATATTATCAGAAAAATCAACAGGGTCAATAGTTCCTTTATACCATGATTTACTTTCAAAATAATTTCTTAATTCCGATGAATCGAATCTGCGTCCACGTCTGGCATATATCTCATTTTTAGCATAGTTGATTTCCCTTAGAGAAAGATTTTCTATATCTTTCTTTGACAATTTTACAGAATCACTATCCGGTAAAATATAATCACTGTTATCTGTTGCATTATTATTTTCTGTCGCAATATTATCTTCTGTCGCAATCTCTTTGTAATCATGACCATCAGAATCAATAGCGGATTCGTCATTTTTTTCATTTAACTCCTGAACATCCTTCTCTTCTTTTGAATCATCAGTTCCATCCGAAAGAACATCTGTTGACTCTTCAGTTATATTTTGATCATCATGAACATCATCTATAACCATTTCCGTAACAGCATTCTGCTCCTTATTATCACTTCTTAGTTTCGGAACCGCAAAAACAATTCCGGTAATAAGTGCTGCCCCAACAAGCACGCCCCCGATAATTATTCCAATCTTATAATTTGATTCTTTGACATCCCTTGTATTATATGTAATTGTTTTATTATTAACTGCCTGATTTGTTTCCGGCTTACTATATGTAACCTTAGATTGCGGCTCATTATCATAAACTATCACCTTAGCCCCGCAATTTGTACAGAATGCATTCCCTGGAATCAATTCACTTCCACATGATGTACAAAATCTTCTTTGCTGTTTTACTTCATTCATATTCTTTATCCTCCCAAATTATTGTCAATCAAATATTGATTACATGACTAATATAATATTATTTCTAATTTTTTGTTTCAGGCAAAGTTTACACTAAAAAATAAGGGTGCCGAAATCATCTCTCGACACCCAGGTACTCATTTCTTTATTTTAATTTCTTTAATCTTTGACCATTTACCTTGGACCTTCCCATTAAGTCCTCTAACCCTTACATAATATTTTTTCCCTTTCTTGAGCTTCTTGATCGTGTATGTAGTCTTGGTCGTTCTATATGTCTTTACCTTCTTTGCGAACTTCTTATTAGGAGATATCTGCAATTCATATTTCTTTGCCCCTGACGCTTTGTAGCTTAAAGTCAATTTTCCTTTCTTCTTATTTTTCACCTTGAAAAGATTTGTCTTCCCCACTTTCTTAACCTTTGATGTATTAGAATTCAAACTATTCGTATCATGACCAAATGTATTACTATCACCATTATATAAATAATTCGTATTTGGAATTACCTCATCAGTAGTATAATATATTGTATTATCATACGTATTATAATTAGTATTGTCATACAGGTTATAATCAGTATTATCAGTAGTATAATGGACATATACAGGTTCATTCGGTGTATTATAATCTGAACCATCACTAATTGTACTTACGACACCAACATAAAATGTAATATAATATCCCGGATTGCTGTCAGGACAAATCTGTATCTCTGTATATCCCTCTCCTACCGCAGTAATAAGTCCATTCGATGAAACGGTAGCAACGCTGCTATCAGCACTACTGTAATGTAATATTTCATTGTCTGTATCAGTCTTAACGTTAAGTTGATACGTATCACCTATATGCAATCCATATGAGTCTATAGCGCCTTCGATCTCCATTGAATTACACACAGGAACATTTACATACAAGTATGCATAACAATAATCATTATCTTCCGGATTTATGATAATATTGGCATTTCCATATCCCACTACAGTCACAAGTCCTTTATCCGTAACCTTTAATATACTATCATCTGAAGATTTATACACAAGATCATGTCCTGCCGGCACCGTATTAATATCAGAGATTTGATATACTGCTCCCATATTAAGATCGATCCACTTACTATCAGTTCCATCATTCCATTTTATTTCTGAGCTTTTTCCTTAACATTTACTATATAATGAGACTTATATTCCTTTCCTCCGGTAATAATATTATCTCCATATGTGGCTGTAATTATTGCCTTTCCAAATCCTTTTATATACAGATATCCGTCGTCATTTACTTCAACAATATCATTATCACTTGAAACAACTTCAGAATTAACATTCGCTTTATCCAATGTAGTAGTATATTTAATTTTTTTAGCGGAAAGAGTTCCATTAATTCCTGCCTTATCAGCAACTTCTAAGATTCTTGTTCCTGTTGTTTCATCCAATAATCTCCCCGTTACATCAATTTCTAATCCCGGAATAAGATCAAGTTTATAATCAGCATTATCAGGTGCTACAACATTAATTGTATATATTCCTAATAAATTATCGTAATCATCATATGCAGTATACTTAGTCTGACCATAAGAATTACATTTAATCGAAGTATTTTTCACTTTGGAATAGGATCTGTCATCGATAATTTTACGCCATTCAGATGGTTTTTCTTTTGCGATATCCTTAAGGTCAATTGTATCGTAAATGTTTACATTGATCGTCTTATTCTCATAAGTCTCTGTTCCTTTAGGTACTACTTCCATAGCATTGACTCCATCACCGTAACTGTCATTATAGTATGATATCCACATATAACCGGTACCGGTCGTTAACCATTTATCTTCGTCAAAATCATAATCTATTTTCTGATTAACTCCCCAACTGTTTTTTACAAGCCACGCACCATTTCCCGGAGGTGTATTTTTGAAATTGGATGCAGCGTAGTTATCATTCCAACCGACAACTTCTACGCAATGATTAGATACATAAAACTCAGGACAATAATAATTAGTATCTATTGATGCACTTGTTACACCTTTTTGATATAATAATGATTGTGAATAATAATTCCATGTCGCTCCGCCAAACTCCGAAATCAAATGCTTAACCTTTTTTATAGTGTTTTCATCCGGCTTGTAATCGTTGATTTTAAAAATTCTACTCACTCTATAACTATAATTATCAAGCTGGCTATCTGTCAGTTTATAATCATCTTTTATGCTCTCCGGCATTGGAAATGCAGATTCATATGCAAATTTCCCAATATATTCATTATCAACACGGGTATTAAAGCTACGTGAGTTATTTCCATCATTACAAAATTCCGAAAAACTTCTTGTAGATTGTTGATTTTTATATGTTGTATATGCGAAATATATCTCTGACAGATCAACAGTATTTTTTTCAAGCCCCTGATATATCAATGCAGACTCGGCAGCTGCATTAGCAGCATAATCCCAGCACAATCCTTCCTTCCCCTGATTTTTAACACTTGTAACTCTATTCTTAGGTCTCGGATCATAAGATGCCGCATTTTCATCAATTGAGAATACTGACTCAACAATACTTTCCGTATCAAGCTTTGCTGCATTTAAACTTGTGATATCGACAACTTCAATTTCATCTGATACATCATATAATTCCGAGATATCCAATGGGGAATCATTTTCTTTGGCATAAGCGGTTATCGGAACAGGTCCAACAGACGTCATTGTCATTATAAATGCCAACATTCCGGCATACAATCTTCCTCGTATATTCTTTTTTAACATAGTATCAATCCTCCTTACTCTTAAATGTATAATTTACCTAATTATAATTATTTTGCGCTAAAGTTATAACTTATGAAGTGATTATACATTTAATACACTTAAGGTTTTTCAGAGGAAGTTTACACAAAAAGGATGCTCTCCAAAGCGAAGTGCATCCTTAATATTTTTCATCATCATTCCACTACATAATGACGAACATATAATCATTGGTAATGTATATGTATCTATCGGTAATCAAACATCATATGTGTCTTTGATGGTCCAAAACTCTTAAACTTTGTAACATCAACATTTATATCATCAGACAAGTCTGCTATAACATCTTCTTCAGCATTACTGAGCGAATTGTTATCATATTCGCGATTTGCAACAGCAACATATTTCTTTTTCTTAGTATCATATTTATATACCGTGTAATCTCCAGCCATTCCATAATATCTTAATTTACAAAGAATATATTTTCTTCCCTTTCCATAACTGATAAGATCACCATTACATACAAGTACTTTTTTGTATTTATTATTCTTCTTTTCATATATAGTTGCACCGCCACCTGCCGTGCCACCAAAGCCAAACCTTACCGCACGCATAGTTTTCTTTTTGGCTTTGCTTCCCGACAGAAGCTTTACGTTGTACCAATAACAATAACCCAAACCATCACTTTTCTTAATCCATTCTTTTTTCACTTTATTAAAAGGATCCTTTGTCTTGGCTTCTGCTCTTGCCCCGATCATACTCAATCCTAACACGAGACCAACTAACAAAAATAATATTAAACTACTAACATTACATCTTCTTTTTATTACTCCAACGTTCTCTCTCATAATATCAATCACTCCTCTTTTTAGTATAATTTTATATATTTCTTATCTTTATATACATACTTGTAAAATGCATCTGATCTAAACACTTTACAGTATTTTGAATTGGCACTTACCAGTAGCAGATCCCGACAGTTTTTACTCGTGGGTTTCATTGTTACAAGCTTTTTCTTTCCCTTACCATTTAGCTTAATAGAATAAATAGTCATTTTCCAATTATTATAATTCTTTGGATAAGACGAATATATAATTCTTTTATTTTTACCCTTACCTATTATTTTCGCAAAACGGCTTCTTTTTGACAAAGTTCTAACTTTTTTCATTCCTTGAGGTGTAAGGTTATAAATACTAATAGGATGTGGATTCATTCCACTATCATATTCATCATTTGACAAAACATATCCATCAGTTTCCGAATCAATCGAACAATTATAAGTTTTAATAATTCTTCTCTCTGAAATACTATATACATATGTTTTTAATGTTTCATTCCCGTCTATATACATGTCACCGGTTCCGGTTATATAGACATTATGCTTAGTTACCGCAACCACATCTTTATGTAGATACCATTCTCCTGCCACACTAGCGAGCTCCTCAACTGCACCGGTGGCCGGATCGATATGGTAGAGTTTTTCATCATCAATATAATATTCCTTAATCTTAGCGCTTCCACCCCTGCTTATAACATCTTCAGACTTAAAAGCATTGTCTGCCGCGAGCGAAACATTCCCCACTACAAGCACCATCAAAAAAGCCACCATAAACCTTAAAATAATATCACTTGATTTTTTCATTTCCTGATATACCTCCTTTTTTCCGGCTCCCTGTGCCGTATCTGTTATGTACGTATATTATCATCTGTCACTCTACCCTGTTTCAGACAAAGTTTACACATTATAAGGTCGCATTTATGCCACTTTGCTAATTGAAATGTATTGACATTTTTTTAAATTAAATAAAAACTCATTATAAACTTATAACCAGTTATAACTGATTTTCAAATGTTATAACGAGTTATAACTGAAGCCGAACATTTATAACCAAGTATATTAGGAGTACATTGACAATGAGCAATCCATTTACCTTATCATTTGGTATCGAACCCAAAGAATATATATCCCGAACACAGCAAACATCAGCAATAATTGATGCATTCACAAGAGATTCACCATCCAATTATATATAAATGTTGCCCTTGAAGCATTACTTACAGAACTAAAGAAAAAGAAAAGGTCTGTAACGAACTTGTTGATATAATAGACAAATACGATAATACATTAAGTGAATATGTGTATGAAAAGATATGGTATGAACTTCCCGAAACAGAGAAATTTTTTCAAACCAAAGTGCCGCAAAATCCGTTTTTGCGGCACCTACTTTAAAATACATTTGCAAATCTCCACTTCACAGAATAAATGTTTCAGCACTGTACAATACACCTGTTCGTCAAGACTTTCCAAAAGCTATTTCATCCTAACCTTTTTATATTTTGACCACTCGCCGTAATATTTCTTGCCGCCCACCTTGACATATGCCCGGACTGAGAAATATGCTTTATCACCGCTGGATCCAGGTAAAATGGCGCTATAATAAGTTCTATTTTTTAGTGATACTCTTTTCTTTCTATTCTTTTTCTTTGAATATGAGAATTCATATCCGCTTACACCTTTTATCTTCTTCCAGCTCAAATAGAACTTATTATTCGTGGGTGAATATAGTTTTTTAATCTTTACTTTAGCCGGCACAACAGTAACTTTAACTTTTTTCTCCGCCGATGTATAGTTATCTGTCTCCTCAACTTTAATGGTTATGACTGCCTTACCATAATTCTTAAGTGAAATCTTTCCATTTGAAGATATGTTTGCCACTTTCTTATTGCTACTTGAATAGGTTATCTTTCCATCACTGTTTGTCTTTAGTTTGAGATTAAATGCCTTACTTCCCAATGTTTTCTTGATATCCTTAGCCTCAATATTTGGGGCTGTTTTTTCGACTTTAACATCTTTCTCATCACCGGTATCCGTTCCGTTTTGGGGTAATGACTCCTGCTCATTGCTGCCCCCTCCGGTAGTTGAAGAACCATTGCCGCCTTCTCCACCTGTAGGTGATGGTTTTTCCCCATTGCCAGACTCTCCGGTAGTTGAGGGATTATCATTTTTACCGGGTGTGGTTGCATCAGTTTTATCTGTTTCTTGTGATGTATCGGTTTCTTGTGACTTTTCTCCGATATTATCTGATACCTGTGTTTGGGATTCATCTATCTCTCCACCGGGATTGTCTGTTCCTGCCGGATTATCGGCAGGCTCATCACTTGGATTAACGGTTGGTTTATCCGTCGGATTATCAGTTGGTTCATCTGTCGGATTGTCTTTAGGCTCTGTCACTGTCACCACTTGATATTTTGTTCCAGTCACCTTTTCACTGTTATCTTTTGCCACAAGCTTAAGTACATATTCTCCCGTTGCTGTTGGCAGTCCTGTAGAATACTCCAGTGAAGAATAATCTGTTTCACTCGTTGCTCCCGATGGTTTTGCAACATACCCTGTACATTCAAAGTCTGTACCATATTCTATACTCTTTTCATCTGACTGTCCTTTATTTTTATACAATACATAATCAGACAGAGATATAGTTCCATTTTTGAGTTCTAATGTGCTTTCTCTGGTAAAATCATTTATATCATCACATGTGTTAATCGGGTCTGGTTCATCGGGCTCTATGTTTGGTTCTGTCACTGTCACAACTTGAAATTTCGTTCCCTTTACCTTTTCACTGCTATCTTTTGCCACAAGTTTAAGTACATATTCCCCTGCTGCCGTTGGCAGCCCTGTATAATACTCCAATGAAGAATAATCTGTCTCACTCGTTGCTCCCGATGGTTTTGCGGCATATCCGGTACACTCAAAGTCTGTTCCATATTCAATACTCTTCTCATCTGCCTGTCCTTTATTTTTGTATAATACATAGTTATCCAGAGATATGGTATAATTCTCGAGTTCAATTGCTGTAACTCCGATATAAGTATCCAGATCGTCAAGGGGAGCCACAATAGTAATTTTTTTATATCCAAATCCCCAAATTCCGTTTCCTATATCACTATTAGTAGAATCCAATTTCAACTCATATGTACCGGGATACACTGGAGTTCCATAAACCCAATAACTTGACAAGTTATCATCGTCAACATTATCCTTGCAAAATCTATACATTTCACACACAAAATCTTCACCATATATTAATTCTTTTCCAATAGATTTATCTTTAAAAGTTAACTTGTAATTCGACAAATCTATAGGTCTTCCTGTGTATTCAAACGAATCGTCTCCGTCATAATTATCAAATTCATCATAAATCCAAATATCGACATATTTCGTTCCTGACACCGTAATCCCTTCAAGCTTAACAGTATATTCACCAGGATCAACCATGGATTTGGTAGTCGAAAACTCTAAAAGTTCCTCATCATTATTAATATGATAACCTTCGACAAAACCTCTATATATGAAATCAACGCCCCCCACCAGTTCTTTTACTTGACCGTTAACATGAAGTCTTAACTTCATTGACCTGACACTGTAACTTATATCTTTTCCTGTATATGTATAAAAAACGTCACCATAATAATTTTCTATATTATTCAGATATGATTCATCCTTCTTTATCTCTGCCGGCATATAGCATTCACCATGATACTGCCCTATACCCTCTATTCTCAGGTAGTATTTCCCCACATTGGTCGGACGTCCGGTTATCCAATTTGTAGATGTGCCATTGTATTCTTCCTCGCTACAAAAACCGGTAATCTCGAAATCTTCTTCCGCTTCCATATCATCCGTTATATAAATCAAACTATCCGGATAAGGTTCACCATTGCTGTATATGTATGTTCTTGCACCACTTTCCTCATTATAAAGAAAACTCAGATCATCATAATCTCCTATTTTCGCTTCGTAATATACCACACCATAACTTGCCCACATGGCAGGCGTAGTTTGCTCATTTTTCTCATTAATCCCTGTAATACACAAATAATAACTTCCCAAATCTGTTGGTGTACCCGTCATCCATGAGGTGATATCTTCAGGTTCTATATCACCTTTCTCTGCATACTTGATACTATAATTAATCGGAATTTCCTCACCGGCATTCAGATAATTATACCCGTCAACGCCAATTTTCAAAGCATTTTTATCAATAGGCTTCCCTGTATATTGCATCCGATATGAATGCCAAAAACGAAATGATGATTTTGCTTTCACAAGATTACATCCTTTTTCACATGAAATTGTCACTTTATCTGTATATTCATCGGATATATGTTGTACACCAATATAATAAACTTTATCTTTTTCCAGAAGCATATACAGATTATCTGATCTCAGTGAATCACTGCCACCACTATAAAGTACGAACCCCGAAGAATCCATAAGACACACATTAACATAATCTATATTGTCTGATGAAGCAGCAACATAGTATATGTCACTCTCTTTGGGAACAAATTTCAGATAGGATAACCGAGTTCCGCTAATTTCCAGTGTTACAGGAGATTCAAGCGTAAGCGTACCACTTGCGTTTATCTCAGTCGCATTAGATCTCAAAGATGCTTGAAAAAGCATTATAAATCCTAATATAATAACCATCCATCTGATTCTTGTATAATAAATTTTCATGTGTATCTACCTCCTAACTCCCTTAATCCCATATCAACACATCATCCCCGCCATCTCCGCTGTTCGATGATTTCTTCGGTGTTGCGGGGGATTTCACTACAGGTTTTTTACCCAGACTTTTTACAAGTTTAACCGTTGTACCTTTTTTAACTTCAGTTCCTGCTTCAATATCCTGACTTACTATATTACCGGATGCCACATTATCATCATATGCATCCTCTGATTCGACAGTCAGATTAAGACCTGTTAGCATCTGTTCAGCTTCTTCATATGTCTTGCCTGTCACATCAGGAACAGTGATAAGTTCCTCTCCTTTACTTACAGTTACATATACTGTCTGTCCCGGCTCAACCTTCGTTCCTGCTTCTGTCTCTTGAGACATTATCCTTCCCGACTCCACATCATCGGAATAAATCTCCTCTTTCACCTTATATACAAGTCCGGCAGACACCAATATATTCTCGGCTTCCCCGGTATCAAATCCAACAAGATTAGGAACAGTTATCTGCTGTCCCTTGCTTACAACCACATGTATTATTGTTCCCTTTTCAGCAGTTGTACCTGCTGCAATATCCTGCGATATTATATCTCCCTCTTCAATCGTATCTGAGTACTCTTCACCTGATGTTTCAAGAGCAAATCCGTATTCTTCCTGTTCCACAAGTTTAAGTGCTTCTTCCATGTCCATATTAACAAGCGAAGGAACCATATTATCTTTGTCTGACAACAGGACATATCCAATCACACCACCAACAACCAAAACCACTGTTATTGCTATTCCAACGATCAATCCGGTTTTCCTTCTGCGATTATCAACTACTGTCTTATCTGATTGTCCCGACATCTTCCCAACAACAGCTTTATCAGGCTTTGCAGGCTTATTACTACCCACCACCTTATCAGACTTTGCAATCGTTGTCACAACAATCGGTTCTTCAACATCAGTATAGGCAACAGTTTCTCCATCGGATTCATCCGATGCCATATCCATACTATCCTTTGATGAATATGTAGTTTTAGGTCTATCCTCTCTGGCATTCACCGAGATTACCTTTTCGTCCTCTCCATACAGAACCGACATAAGATCCCTTTTCATATCAGAAGGACTCTTATATCTCCCCTTTGGATCGAATTCACATGCCTTAATAATAATATCCGCCAGTTTTCCATGTGCGTTATTAGGAAGGGGTAGCTGTAATCCACTCATCCGCTTAATATTAGCTTCCTCTTTATCTGAATATAATATCGGCTGGGGATATGGTGGAAGAAACGGCATTCTGTTATTGTTCAAAAACCGATATAATACCAAACCTAAAGAATACAGATCGACCGTAAGATCATACTTTTCTCCCTTATATACTTCAGGAGCCATATAATTCATAGTTCCTTTTCGCGACATGCTTGCCGAAGTCTTCTCAAGCTGTCTTGCAATCCCGAAATCTCCCAGCTTATAGCTGCCGATTCCCGATACAAATATATTCTCCGGTTTGACATCACGGTGAATTATATTATACTGCTGACAAATCTCTAATGCAGAGCATATATCTATTCCCAGCTTAACTATATTACGTACTGATGTGGTATTTTCCCGAAAATGATCCAGCAATGGTGTCAACAATTCCATGCGGATAAAGATATTCCATCCAAAAGAGTCCTCATTCTCAACTACTGCATGATCTTCGTAACTGACTATATTGGTATTACCTCTTAGGCGTGCCATTAGCGTGAACTCTTCCACTATCTCTTTGACAATACTATAGAAATATGACTTGGTACTCTCCTCATCCATGCCTTCATTAATCACGGTTTTCAATTCTGCCTGTGATTGAGGTATGGTCATCACTTTAAGCGCTGATTCATATACGTGTCCGAATTCATCACGTTCAATCCTGTATACCTTTCCATAGGAACCTTCACCCAGGAGTTCCTTAATTACCCACCCGGACCATACTTTATTAAGTTGTTCCTGTAATTCCTGTTCTGACATATTAAATTATTTCCTATAATATATTATCATCCAATATATTATTATAAATGTAATAAACCCTTTTTTCAACTAATTTCGACAATCAATGCGATATATAAAACTATTGTATCTCTGCCACAATAGTTTTACATATAATGTCAATTTACATCTATAAGAACTACCGTGATATTATCCTTACCCCCGGCGTCTAGTGCTGCGTTTAACAACATCTCTACCGTTTCATTGTTGCTATTGCCATAACTCAATATATGAGCCATATCCTCGTCTGACACCAGCTCTGATAATCCGTCAGTACATAAAAGTATTCTATCTCCTTGCTTTGCAGAAATTCCTTCAACCGCGTAGCACTCAGGATTAATAACCATTCCCTGATCTTTCAAGCCTAAGAACCTGCTTAATGCATTTCTCTGTGGGTGTCTGTCCGCCTGCTCTTTTGTCAATATACCTTCCTTCTGCATCCTTCTTACCGGATTATGATCCTGCGTCATCTGTTCAAGAACGCCATCTCTCAGCATATAGACTCTGCTATCCCCCACGTTATAGAAATAATACTGCTCATCCTTTGTATAAAACGCCGCAAATGTTGTCCCCATATAATTATGAATATCGTATAAAGCAATCTCCCTATTAGTCTCCTCTATATAACGGTAAACTTTTTGGGTAAAATCATCACCAGAGATAAATGCTAACTTTTCCGCTGCTATCTTAGAAGCAACATCCCCATTCATCTCCCCACCAAGACCGTCAAAAACCGCAGCAAGAATTGAATCAGAAGATTCACATTCATATTTCCAGGATAACAGATCAACATTCTTTCTATAGTGTCCATCAAGGCAGGCATTGTCTTCGTTTCTCTCTCTTACATTACCAACATGACTAACAACACATCCACAATATCTCATAACTTACTCCATTCCATAACCCAAAACCATTTGTACAGTAATTATAGTTGAACATTACACCATAGTTTACTCATGCAATTCTTGCATCACCTAACAGATAGGTTATATCCCCCATATATATGGCCAACCCGTGTTCCTGCTCAATCACCATTCCCTTTACAGGATTTTCACATCTGGTCACATGGCTGCCATCAGTGATAATCAAAGCCCCTTCACATTTAGTCTCCACAACACTCCAATTACTACTGTAATACCTGGTGGAGAACATAGCCCATACAGTCTTGCTATTGATTGCCGCCTGTTCTCCTCCTCCAAATATCAACACATCTCCGTCAGATAACATCACCGGTTTGATACGCCCATTTCTTCCCGGAGCAATATGTCTGTTATTATATACGGTACCATTCTTACCATTATTATCAAGATAAAACCATATTCCATCCATACTCTCGAATCTGCCATGCTTACGACTAACCGTTCCCAGATGACAAGGTATATCGGGGCGGCTGTCACCGGAAATTCGTCCAACCTCCCAAATATCCCTATTATCCAAAAGATATGTATTCAATTTTCCATTCTCAATTACAATCAAATTATTAAAAACTTTACCATTCATTATCTATTTCCTCCAATTCAGAAATAAAAGCTTCAATTTCGGGGATATCCATATCCATCATTATCTGCTTGGCATATCGGCAAAGTTCATCAGGATCATACTCTTCAGCCTCACTGTCAAGCATATTATTAATGTCTGCATCCTCCAAAATATACATAACCACAGTTTCAAATATATTTTTTGCGCAAAGCGGTTCCATATGTGCAAGACCAAGCATCTCATCCACCTGATCATGATCCATGGATAAATGAAGGCCAAGTGATATAATCTTATTTCTAGTGGGGTACCATTTATTCTGACGTATTGCAGAAACACACTGTTTCAATGAAGATGACCATCCCTGTCCTTCAGCCATATCAAAGACACTTGATGCAAATCCTTTGTAGTTCGCATTAATACACATCTTCACATAAGCATAGAACTTATGGTATGCGTATGAAAATAACGCACTATTATTATATATGAATTCATCCAACGCATCTTCATCTGACACCTTAAGTAACTGTTCATTAAAATCATCTGTGTCTATATTAGTTTTATCAAATCTATCATTCCCAATCAAATTAGATTTAATTCTATCAAGTATATATCTATATTTATCTGCAGCCTCATCCCCATAATTATTATTGAGAACAAACATGCAGACACAATCCTCTAAGCTCTTTGAATACAGACCCGGATATTGACCATAACGCATAAGCAGCTGATTCATATTCGATATATCATAATGCGCCGCCATTCCAATCTTAAGGTATGTCTCTCGGCTTTTTGGAATGGAACCTTTGCACCATTTATCCACTGTGACCCGGCTGACACCGCATTTTTCAGCAAAATCTTTTTTGGTATATCCGTTTTCTTTAATGATCTCATTAACTTTGTGCGCCCATTGTTCCTGTTGTGTTTTCATCATTGGAATGATCTGATTTTTCAAATCATCAAGATTATCACACATTATAATAGCGTCACGCAGAAATACTGTTCTGTTTTCATTACCATCATATGTATTCATTTTAGAAAACCCCTTTTACTTAAGTATCTATATCATCTATCTTGTTTTTATAGCAGCAGCAACAATGTCCATTGTTTTAATAATGCTATAATATCATTTTATTATTATGATGCTTTCAGGCAAAGTTTACACTTTTTATCTATTAAATGTTATAATGCAAGCTTTCCTGACATATTCTAACCCTTCTGATAATTCATTATACTCAATTGCTCATAATTAGATTATATGGACATAAGCCCTATATTTCAAGCAGTTTTCTATTCATTTCACACAAAGATTATAAGGCAAGGGCAAAATACCCGAAATAATTCTTTCCTACAGCAACCATTTATGCTATACTTGTTTAGTTTTCATAAAAAAGCACATTATAACGGCTTTATTTATTAGATAAACATTATGTTTTTACATGGTTTTTATTAGTTTTGGAGGAATTGAGATGGCAACAGATATTAAAAATACAAAAAGAAGTAAAGCACAGCCCGAAAACAAAATGGGCGTTATGCCCGTCAAGTCATTAATTATATCGATGTCCCTGCCTATGATGATATCCATGTTAGTGCAGGCACTATATAACATTGTCGACAGCATATTTGTGGCGCAGGTATCGGAAGATGCACTCACAGCAGTAACTCTGGCATTTCCAATGCAGAGTCTGATGATTGCATTAGGTTCGGGTACCGGAGTCGGTATTAATGCACTGCTGTCAAGGTCTCTCGGAGAGAAGCGGTTTGATGAAGCAAATGCTGCCGCAAACACAGGAATTCTATTAAACATATTCAACTATATTATATTTCTGTTGATTGGTATATTCGTCGTGAAACCATTTATCAGTTCACAGACAGGTAATCCTGATATCGCAGCCTACGGCAATACTTATCTTCACTATGTATGTCTGCTCTCCTTCGGTCTGTTTTTCCAGATGACCTTTGAGCGTCTTCTGCAATCAACAGGGCGTACCTTCCAGAGTATGATATCCCAATTGACCGGAGCCATAATCAATATAATCCTTGATCCGATGCTTATCTTCGGAATAGGGGTTTTCCCTAAACTTGGTGTTGCCGGTGCCGCTATTGCAACAATTTTCGGACAGGTCACTGCTGCCATTTTAGGACTAATAATGAATGTGACCGTCAACAAAGAAATCACTTTGTCAATCAAGAGTGTATTTCGTCCAAGGATCAACACCATCAAGCAGATATATATCGTCGGAGTACCTTCAATTCTCATGATGTCTATCGGCTCGGTAATGACATATACCTTCAATAAAATACTGGATGCATTTTCTTCAACGGCTGTTGCCGTATTCGGTGTCTATTTCAAATTACAGAGCTTTTTCTTCATGCCTGTATTCGGACTTAACAATGGTCTTATCCCTGTGCTCTCATACAATTACGGGGCAAAGAAAAAGGACCGCATTACAGAGGCCCTCAAATTCTCTTTAAAGTTTGCATTTATAATCATGCTTATCGGAACAATTGTATTTGAAGCCGTTCCCGCATTGCTGCTCAAACTATTCGATGCATCCGACAACATGATAGCAATAGGAACTCCAGCGCTCAGAATAATTGCGGTGCATTTCCCGATAGCAGCTATATCCATTGTACTAGGGTCAGTATTTCAGGCTTTTGCCAAGAGCTATTACTCGCTGGTAGTATCACTCGGACGTCAGTTGGTTGTGCTCATACCTGTCGCCTGGATACTTGCGCAATTCGGAAATGTCAATCTGGTATGGCTCGCATTTCCGATTGCGGAAATCGTCTCACTCATTATTACCCTTATATATTTCCGACGAATCAAGAGAAATATTATTGACGTGATGTGATTATACTGAATATTTTTATATGTTTACATGACTCACAGACCCGTCAAGTACTGTCTTATGCATTTTCTTTAACCGCTTATCCTGACACTTTATCCACTCGTCCAGGGTAAGCGGTTCATAATCCGAATACATGCAGAAACAATTGATCATATTGCAGGGGATTGCCATATCCTGCTCACCGTCAGGCGCAAGCGCTTTTCGAACAGTATTTCTCGTTATCTCCTGAAACTGCTCCAGCAGCCTCTGGTCATAGGTATCATGTACATGTCCATAAAGCATGTACGTTTTGGGATTACCCTTTCTGTCAAGACGATATTGTCCGTTATAACACATTATGGGATAATGGCAAAGCACTACTTTCCGCTTATTATCGTGTATCTCCGCATAATCCTTAATCCACACAAACCGGCTCTTGTCAAAGGAAGCATTATTAAGAAAATGATCGTGATTTCCCCATATCATGTATAATGTACCCTTGAGTTTTGACAATAGCTCCTGCGTCTCCTCAACCTTTCCCCATGAAAAATCTCCGATGATAACAACCTCATCATTATTATTAACCTTATTATTCCATTTATCAATCATATATTGATTCATTTCCTCCACACTCGAAAAACCACGCTTGTCCATGCGTTCGTTCATTTTCTCATGAAAGAAATGACAGTCTGCAATATAATATCTCACTACATTACCTCTCTTTACCGTTGCTCTGCTCACTCCATTGGGTATTTCATGCCCCACTGTTCCCTTATCTGATCTAACAGTCTCATAACCCTTAATGTCTCTGCGTGGGGCATCTCTTCACACTCAATCTCTCCCGACATTAGAGCACGTCTGCAGGAAAGAACTTCATATTCATAACCGTTTATCTGCTCAGGCACTTCGTAGGTATCTATAAGTTCATGCTCACGATTATACACCTCTATACCCTCACAGTTGTTAATATTCTTAACCTCTATATAACCTTCCTCACAGTAAATGATTCCTCTCCGGTCAGTAGGCGTCATCATGGTGCTGTGGAGCACTGCCATACCACCACCTCTGAAGAACAGAGTGACGCTATTAGTCTGGTCAACACCTTTATCCGACATCACGGCACAGCTTACTACCCTTGCGATATCCTGTTCAAACACCATCATCGCAAAATTGATCGGATAGACTCCCACGTCAAGAAGTGCTCCCCCAG
This sequence comes from Lachnospiraceae bacterium, assembly GCA_017469275.1. Lineage (GTDB taxonomy): Bacteria > Bacillota > Clostridia > Lachnospirales > Lachnospiraceae > CAG-590. Next base: position 40,214 of record JAFUGT010000017.1, on the reverse strand, counting down.
CAAGAGAAGGTTCTACAAGTCTTTCCTTATCCTGAAGATAATATCCAAGATTGGCAGTTAAAGAAACCGGTTTTCCAACGATTCTCTTTGAGATAATCTCATTTATAATTGTGCGGCTTGGCATGAATCTGGTCCATATGGCCTCTACCAGCAAAAGTCCTTTCTCCTTTGCGAGATTTATCAATTCCTCTGCCTGAGCTGCATTTACTGTAAATGCTTTCTCCACCAGCACATGCTTACCATGTTCCAAGCACAGCTTTGCATGCTCATAGTGAAGTGAGTGGGGAGAAGCTATGTACACAAGTTCCACCTCGGGATCATTTACCATCTCCTCATAGGAACCATATGCCTTTGAAAATCCCCATTTATCTGCAAATTCTTTGGCTCTTTCAAGATTCCTGGAAGCAACGCTGTGACATTTGATTCCATATTCCTCTGAAAGTCCTGTCACCGCCACCGCCATGCTCGCCGCAATACTACCCGGCGCTAATATAGAAAAATTCATGTTATATACCATCCTTTCAAAACCCTCAATATATTCGTTCTCTGTTAAACGCTCGCCAACACTTTTTTACATAAATGCAGTTTCTTCAAAGATACATTCACACTCTGTTCTCAATTATCTGCCTTAGACTTTTTCAACTCCACCACAACTATCTCCGGATAATTGTTGATTCTTACGGGTGCCAGACTATTGCCAAGCCCCCTGCTTATGACCATAGTTGTATCTCCGAACTCATGCATACCTTCATATAATTCCGGAAAGAATTCAAAATCCGGCGATATCAGACCACCCTTTCCGGGAATTATGATCTGCCCTCCATGATAATGTCCTGTGAACACCAGATCCATCCCGCAATTCTGATATACATTATGAAATGAAGGCTCATGAGCAAGCATTATCTTAAATCGGTTGTCATCCCTATAGCTACCGTCCCTCTCTGTGCCATTGTTCCCAACAGGATATAATAGATTTTCACCGCCTTTGTCACTAATCTCCACATACTCAAAACTATCAGGATCTACCCCCATACGAAGAGTGCTGTCGCCCACACCTATAAGCAGATAATCTTTCATATCAACAACAGTATCATCTATATAATGAACACCCATATTCTGAATATCAGAAAAAAAACCGGAAAATCTTTCATTGTCAAGCCAAAGCTCGTGATTTCCCGTAATGTAGTACACCGGAGCAATCTTAGCAGCACCTTTGAAAAATTCCATAGCCAACTCATAATTGGTGTGGTTCGTATCAATTACATCTCCCGTCACCGCGATAATATCCGGCTCACATTTTTCAATCTGCGACAATAACCTCTTCTGCCCAAAACCAAAGAACTGGTTATGCAGATCCGATATCTGCACAATATGGTATCCGTCAAGACTATCCGTAATCTTATCATTTTCATATGAATAATTGGTGACCACGAGATGATAATTCTGGAAGAGACAGAATATTATCAGAATAATCTCAATCACCAGAAGAACCGGAACAGTAATTCTGAACTTATTCTTCTTTGTCTTATGATGAAACACCTTCATTCCAATCCCTGCACCGATTGCACCGCCTATGACTGCAAGAAAAATCAAAGTGTGTTCCGGTATTCTCCATTTATCCGCCTTTGCTTTAGCTTTGTCAATTCCATACATAATGAATGCTATTATATTGATAAATAATAAATAATATACAAGTATCAAGTCTTTATCTCCTTATTGATATATTCAAACATATATTCATATTTTTTAATCAGCTATGTTTTCCTTCAAACAGTATAACACGACTCTTAAAAAACCAAAACAGAAATGTATAAAATCCGAATATGTCCAAATACTATCATCACTATGAATTTCAAAAAGAGGTGAAGATATCATGAAAAGCAACATTTCAAACTCAGAATTACCAAAGGCTGCATTAGATGACATTCCAACTCCGAAGGCAGATGCGGCATCAATAACAGGCCTGGTCAAACAACGAGGAAAGATAACCGGATATCAGCTATCCGACAACCGAATTGTAAGTAAAGAAGAGGGAGTAAATCTTGCCAAAGCGGGCGAAATAAAAGGCGTTGGTATCGCCCACAGAAGAGATACGGAATATCTGAAATCTATTCCTGATGACACAGAGAACAACAACCTGTCGGCGCTGCCCACTGTGAAATCAGGTGAATTCAGCTAATATTTGAGTTAATTTAACAGAGACTTGACTGATAAACAATCAGGTTTCAATTAAGCTTCGAAGCGTAAATAAAGGGCGCTAACGGCAATCCGACAGCGTTATAAAGGTTAACAACTCCGTATTCTGTAACGCCATATCTCACAGCTTTGGGAGTCTTAACACTGTCGCAGCTAAGTTTTATCTTTTCTCCGACAACAAGTACTTTAGCCGGATAAAAATGTGTGCCGTCTCCGCTTATCTCAAAGCCAAGTATCTTTTCAGACGGAAGGACCTTAGCAGGAACTTCCGTCTCTTCATATCTTGCTGTCAGTGTATGCGCATCCGCGTATCTGGCTCTTAACTCACCATATGTATTATCAAAGGCAACAATTACCACATCATTACAGAAATTCACTTCTCTGGCCCGCATATTATCAAATCTCTCAATTTTTCCATAGAATCTTCCAAGCGCCTGCAGCGCCAATCTGTTGCCCGGCGTCTCCTTATCCGTGGGATGAACATTGTCATATTCGCCGCAGTCAATAATAACAGCCATACCCATATTATCATTTTGAAGAAAGACCTGCTCCTGTTGCATTCTCAGCGTCTCAAAATCATCAATAGCTTCATTACCTTTTTCCGCAAACATCGGAAGCTGCGTAATAATAAATGGAATATCCTCTTTTTCTCCCAAAGAAAAATCTTCTCTCCAACAATCTATCACAGCCTGATTGAGTTTCGCATAACAGGCTGCTCTGCTCCTGTCCTCCTCAGCCTGATAATAAATGAATCCTTTTATCCCATAAGGTACAACTCTCCTGACCATGCTTTCATAAAGTCCAAAAGGCCTGTAGAGCGAGGATGCCCCCTTAGGCTGTGGCCATGGATAACTTCCGGCCGCCTCATTTATCTTCTCCCATGAGATATCAGGATCATCGGCTCTAAGCTTCTCTACTTTAGCATTCCACTCATCTACCCGGGCGTTATAATCCTTCATCTGTGCTTCGTACTGCTCGTCGGATTTACTTGCTATAACCTCTTTCCATTCATCTATATAACCGGATACTTCCGAAATGTCTGACAGACTTTCTTCCGGCACCCAACAGGTCGCAGAAGTACCACCCAGATAACAGTCGATTATACCGATCGGCACCTGCAATACCTCATATAGCTTCTTCGCAAAGTAAAATGCCACTGCCGACACATCTGCTATCTGCATACCACATGCTTTTTTCCAGCAGGTACTTTTCTCAAGCTCTATCAGTTCATCATCGACCATAGCATGCTTTGGAACATTGTAAAATCTTATCCAGTCATTATCGGCATTCTCGCACACGCTGACGCCGTCATCGCTGTTTTGAAGTTCCAGTTCCATATTGGACTGTCCACCTGCAAACCACACTTCGCCCACAAGAATATCTTTAAAAACTACTTCGCCCGAAGCGCTGCCCTTTACAGTCATTTCATATGGTCCGCCCACCTTCGCCGGTTCAAGGTCGATATGCCACTCGCCGTTATCTGCCTGTGTCAGATAATGTTTATCGAGAAACTCAATTTCTATCTTCTCCCCTTCACCTGCTCTTCCCCATATTCTGTTTATCCCGTTTTGCTGAAGAACCATTCCCTCTTTAAAAACCGCCGCCAGTTCCATGTAACATTTCCTCTCTATATATCAGCATTTCTCTTGATCAACTCAAAACACATTCTTCCCGTATGATATGGACATTTCCATGGACCAACTATAGGTTTTTTATTAAATGGTACTCCTTCCTTATCGACCTCATTCAGCCAGCAGGAACCCGGTCTCTTATCGACAAATTTGTCTTTGACGAACTTCCACAAATTTATGACCGCATCACGATATTCAACGTGAGACGAATCCCGTTGATATCCATTGTAGAAGCCGACCATAGCCTCCACCTGCACCCACCATATTCTCGTCTCTTCAACCACTTTGTTACAGCATTCCGCAGGCATTGAAATACCGTCAAATGCTTCCTTATAAACCTGTGCTGTAAGAACTTCGGTAATAGGATAAATCTTCTTAGAATATTCATCATCCTTCAAAATCTCCAAGCCTCTGTCTATAAGCCATGCTGCTTCTATATCGTGACCATAAGAGTATAGATCGATAAGTGTGTTGTAATCAGCATCAAAGAAAACTTCTAATCTACGCTTTTCGGGATTGTAGATTTTATCCGCAAAAATATCCAGCATAAATTTGAGTTTATCCGTCAGCTCTTTATTACCATCCACCCGGTACAGTTCTGTATATGCCTCGAAAACATGGAGAAGGGTATTCATGGTCCTTCCGGCCTCCACACCGTTCTCTGATAATTTCTCATTGGATTCCGGTTCAAAATCCTTATTAAATGCTTCCAGATATCCGCCTTCATTTCTGCATTTTGTCTCAATAACATTGTATAATCCGTATGCGATATCAAGCGCTTCCTTGTCTTTTGAAGCATCATAATACGAAGAAAGGGCATATACTGCAAAGGCCTGATTGTAGGTATGTTTTGTAGAGTCTTCCGGTTTGCCGTCATAGGTGACAGACCAGTAAACTCCACCTTTATCTTTATCAAGACAATAATCTCTCATAAAACAAAAGGCGTGCTTTGCATATTCAAGATACTTTTTATCCCCGAGGCAAAGGTAGGCATTTGAAAAAAACCACAGAATACGACTATTCAAAATACAGCCCTTAACGGCCTTTTTATCCAGGTTAAGCTCGTAATCCAGCAGTCCGTAATAACCACCGTTTTCCTCATCCTTAAGTCCCATCCAAAAGGGAAGCACATGCTCTGTAAACTCTTTTCTGATTTCTTCTAAGTACATCTTGTTATCTCCTTTCTGAGAACATTTTCCATGTTTGTAGAATATCACAAAACATAGAATTTGAATAGGGGAGAAATTAATGATATAATCAGAAAAACTAATAAAAAGATACATGAACTCGTAATCCATGCAAATGTGCACGACAAACATCGATATAACTGCAAGTCCACCAAATGTTATCAACAGGAGAATCAGATGAAGAACAAATTATACGGTTTAATTATAATTACATTATGCCTTTTTCTTACGGGCTGCGGTCACGTAAGAAGTGCAAAAAGTCTTATAAAACAGGCCAAACTCACACATGGTAAATGCGAAGTCGTCAGCAAATCTGAGACTGATGAGGCTACAACTGTTGTGTTACGGGACAAATTGCAAGGCTTTGAATATAAGATAACCAGTTCCATGAATGATATCAATATTGATGGTGCTTCATTCGGTTCGGTTCCCGGAACCTACGATGACTTTGAAGCAAGTCTTAAAAACTATGCAATAAATGATTCCAAGGCTTCATTAGATACCATCTGTAAAAAATACGGAGCCTCCTATGAGACATTTACAGGGGATGTAATACTCAATCTTCTTATGCCGCCCTCCACCTCGGAAACGGATGCGGTCAATATTACTGAAGAAGTGGCCACTCTAATGCAGGAGTACAACAAAGATAACCGTATGGATGGTTTTGAAATAAATGTGTCCCATGATGAGGAATGGCTGAAACATTACTATGAGAAACTACTTAAAGAAAATGGCGGAGATAGAGATGATTATGTTTTTTCCGGTGCAGGTGGCGCGGAGCTCTGCCATATAGGAAGTGCCAGACTTCCGGACTGCAGTTTCCGTGATGAAGAAAAAGAAAATGAGGATTACTATCTTGAAATGGCACAGATGAAATACCGGAATGCAAAGTATGTCCGCAAAGAAGTTAAGACCTTTGCGGATACAGGGCTTACCATAGACAGAGTACAGAATAATGATTATCCTTCAGGTATCGCTATAGAAAAAACCTCTGATCCGGTAACATTTTATTATTATGATGCTAACGGCACTGAGTTTTATATCTGCAATTTCTTAGACAGAGAAACGGGCACCTGGTACAGCAATTTTGACGAACTGAACATCAAGCCAGCAAATGAAAAAAAGAAGCTGATAAATATACATTTTCATTTCGGAGATGATGATTAATGCACAAATAGTATTAACTAATTTCTGCGTCATCCCCCTCGCTTAAATGTTTCAGTTCCGTATAGGCAAATGGTATTGAAATCAACAGTGACAGCACATCCGCACAGGTCTGGGTAATCTGCACTCCAAGCAATCCGAAAATATTGGGTAAAATGAGAATCAGTGGAATGAAGAAGATTCCATTTCTTGCTGAGGATGCTATGGATGCCTTTAAGCCTCGTCCCATGGATTGTAACATCATGTTCGTCATGATAACTGTGGCAAGCAGTGGTAACGCCGCTGACTGACATCGAAGTGCAACTTTCCCCACCTCCACTACCGCATCATCATTACGGAACCATCTCACTACTTCAGGGGCAAAGGTAAAGCAAAGAGTGCCGACAAAAAACAGGAAAATAGTGCCCCATTTAACGCAGAAGTAATATCCTTCCTTAACCCTGGATTTCAAGCCCGCACCATAATTAAATGAGCACACCGGCTGATAGCCCTGCCCAAATCCGATAAGGGCAGACATGAGCATCATCATAACTCTTGTCACGATAGACATTCCGGCTATTGCCGCATCACCGCCATAATGTCCCGCAAAGTTGTTAAGCAAAAGTGTGGAGATTGCCGCTAGTCCCTGCCGAAACAACGACGGAACCCCACTGTTGGTAATCTCCCTGATATAAAATCCATTGATATGCACATTACTTAGCTTAAGATGTATATTTTCACCTTTCGTACTTCCAATAAGCAGTACTATGAAGCTTGTTATCTGACCTGAAACAGTTGCAATAGCAGCACCCGTAACTCCCCAGGAAAGTCCAATAATAAGAATGGGGTCTAGTATAACATTCATCACAGCGCCACACATTAATCCTACCATTGCGTACATGGCACTTCCCTGAAAACGCAGCTGGTTATTGATAACAAACTGCCCCATCATAAACGGTGCACCTATCAAAATTACCCGCATATAATTTTCGGTATCTGTAATAGTTGTGGGAGTTGCTCCCAACCATATCGCAATGGGATGTAGAAAAATGTTACCCAAAGTTGCAACAATAACTCCAAGTATAATAGCCATTGCAAAACCTGTGGATGCCATTTCATTAGCCTTCTTGTAATCTCCAGCCCCTAACATTCTTGACAGATAATTACCCGAACCGTGTCCGCAGAAAAATCCAAGAGCCTGAATTATTGCCATAATTGAAAAAACAAGTCCGACAGCAGCTGTTGCCTCTGTCGATATTCTTCCCACAAAATAGGTATCTGCTGAATTATAAAATGCCGTCACCAGCATACTGATTATCGTCGGTATAGATAATTTGATTATAAGCTGTGGAACTGGTGTCTTTGTCAACATCTCCCGTCTTGATTCCTGTTTTACGTCTTTATTCATGTTCACACTTCCTGCATATTTTATATATGATTATTATATCATATTATGCACCAAAAAAAGACCGAAATCAATCGGTCTTTTCTATTACACTTCTATTACGCCATCCTTCTCAATGCTTTCTTTATCTGTGGTCCGAAAAATGCTGCTATTGCAATCTTTGCCGCATCCCCCGGAAGAAACGGAAATACACAAAGCGCCAACGCCGGCATGACTTCATAGTCTGCCTGAACAGTAAACCATGCAGTTCCCAAAGCATAACAGATTGCAGTTCCTATAATCATTCCGATAACCGAAGGAACAGTTTTTCCATCTGACTTATCTATCAATAACCCTGCTATAATTGCCATAGGAATGAAACCTATAAGATATCCACCGGTAGGACCAAGAAGTTTTCCTGCTCCTCCCGTAAATCCTGAAAAAACAGGTACTCCAACAAATCCAATCAGCAAATATACGATATAACTTATAGTTTCCAACTTCATTCCCAAAATGTACAGTCCCAAATATATTGCAAGGTTAGTAAGTGAAATCGGTACAGGTCCGATTGGAATTGAAAGTGGAGCCAGCACACATGTCAATGCAGTCATAACCGCTATAAGAGCCATAGTCTTTGTTGAGATGCGTTGTGAAGATACAGCGCTAATCTTCTCTCCTATAACCTTATCATTTACCTTGTTTTCTTCCATCAATTCTCCATGTATGTTATAGTCAACCTGCATGTCATGATTTTTCATATGTTTTTTTCTATTGTTCAAAGTTGTATCCTCCTGATACCTGTGATTTTTTCTTGTGATTTCTTTTTATTTTTGTTATTTTTATAGGTCTATCTTTTTTAACATAATGCTCATAATACTGATACAATTAAAATACACATCAGATATCAAATCCCATTTCTTCAAGCATCTCCATATCCTGCTTCGTATTGTTCCCCACCGTTGTAAGCATGTCTCCGGTTATGGTGGCATTTACTCCCGACTTAAAAAGTCTTCTGCCTCCATCATCAAAATAATTTCTTCCCGCTGCCATTCGGATATACGCAGTTGGATTGATATAGCGGAACATTGCCACAGTTCGAATGATTTCGTCCTCCGTGAGGGGTGGTAAATTGGCGAAAGGAGTACCCACCACAGGAATTAATGCATTGATAGGAATCGAATCAATCTTAAGCTCTGACAATGAGACCGCCATATCTATGCGATCATCAAAGGATTCTCCCATCCCGATGATGCCGCCTGAGCATACACTCATACCAGTCTCTTTGGCTATTTTGATTTCCTTTATTTTATCTTCGTATGTATGAGTGGTACAAATGTTAGGAAAATTTCTTCTTGATGTCTCAATATTTGCATGGTACATGGTAACACCCGCTTCACGAAAACGCTTCATAGCCTCCGGACTTACCAGTCCATGGGATGCACAAAGTCTGAGATTACAATTCTCATGGAGTAAATGATAGGTCTCCACCAATGTATCCAAATCCCTGCCTTCAACTGTTCTTCCGGCAGTTACTATAGAGTAGGCATGCACCCCGGCCGCCTCTCTTTTCTTACAGTCCTTAAGTACTTCTAACGGATCAACAATTCCATGTCTGTCACAGTCCGTTTTGCTATGCGCAGACTGGGCGCAAAACTTACAATTCTCGCTGCAGCCTCCTGCCCGGCCATTGATTATTGTACAAAGATCTACATGATTATTGTTGAGCTTTACTCGTATCTCATTAGCACCATCAGACAGTTCGTCAATATCTGCTGTCTCAAAAAAGGAGAGGTCATCTTCTCTTGTCAATCTCTTTCCATTAATTATCTCATCTGCAAGTTTTCTTACATCCATTTTTTACCATTCCTTTCGCTTAGCTCAGACAAAACAAGGTCCTTAAAAATCTACGGGGCTTTACCTTTGTACATATTTTAAAGATTCTTTCATATAAATTATCAATTTAAAAAAGCCTGATCACTTATTATTAATCGAACGGTTAACAGTATATATTATAAAAAAACAAATGTCAACCTTTCTCATACGCCAAAGGTTGACATTTGCGACCGATAATTACTTTTTATATCCTGTTTGTATTCTCTTAATCATCCGGCAAATTCAACAATTACCCAGATATACCAATGATAATTTATCAGCGGCAATCTCATATAATTTCTTCATAACTGATATATCTGTGGGGCTTCTGTCAGAGTATCTGCTTCGCGGGAAAAATCTGCTTATATGAAACGGAATCTTTTTATCAAATTCCCTTTCAAGTCCTGCAATCCAATCCGCAATCTCTCTCATTTCCTCTACGGAATCATTTTCACCGGGAATAATAAGCGTAGTAAGTTCTATGTGACTGTAGGTTAGGGCTATCCTGATACTTTCCTTCACAGTATCCAAATCACCCTTCAACACCTCCCGATAATAGGCAGATGAGAAACTTTTGAGGTCAATGTTCATGGCATCTACATAAGGTCCCACCTCATGGATGACCCAGGGCATCACACTTCCATTAGTTACCACAACCGTACATAGTCCCGCCTGTTTTAACAGTTTCGATGTATCCCTTACATACTCGTAACACACAAGCGGTTCGTTGTAAGTAAATGCTACCCCTATATTGCCATAGGGTACATATCTTTCCGCAAGTTCTGTAAGGGTTTCGGGAGAGACATATTCATATTCGGGATACTTTTCTGACATCTCATCTGCCGTACCTTCTGACACCCCGCCGACTCCCTCGCCTTTTGGAATAATATAGTCATAATTCGAAGATTTGTTCCGAAAATCGTCTGCCAAAGAAATGCTGACATTCTGGCAAAACGGACATTTCATATTACATCCGTAACTACCCACCGACAATATCTGTGTTCCGGGATGAAAATGAAAAAGAGGTTTCTTCTCGATGGGATCAAGAGCAATAGATGTGATATGACCATAGTTAACAGGCAAGGACCCTTTACTTTCAGAATCACTGCCCTTTCTGCCATAACACATTCCAATCTGTTCATTATTAAGTTTGCAATGACGAAAACATACTTTACATGTGCTTTTCAATTATCTGCTCCCACGCTTATTATCAAATATCTAATTCATCTCTCATAATCTCAATATACCATTTGCTTTATTGAAATCGAAACGATCAAAACCATAGTAATCATCATTATACCTTATCTCGAACTACACTCCAAGCCGTAATCAATCGTTCCAAACTCCATGCCGCATTAGCAGGACTTGTTGACGGAAGGCATATACAAGACCTTCCGATAACAGGTTCCGTATACTTCTTATACATCTTCTCCGCCGTCTTGCCATTAACATATATCTGTCTAATGTCTGCCGTTTCTATAATCGGTGACAGATCATTGGCTGTAACATTTCTGATAGAGGAATCCGATGAACCTGTAATGTCGCAGGATGCGATAACATCCCACGCAGCAATATGATTACGCAAAAGAAAAGATTTCTTTTCAAGAACCGTTTCGGGAACCCTCTCATCAAACACCGCCGCAAGTACCTTCCAGTATCTGTTCTGTGGATGTCCGTAGAAGAACATTGCCTCTCTGGATTTCACCGACGGAAAACTGCCTAATATTAAAATTGTTGAATCCTTGGCATACACAGGAGGTATAGGGTGCTGTATCATTTATATTCAACCATCTCTTTCATGTCGTAACAGAAATCGTAACAAACATTATTACATTCTTTATCTGTATGTACCACCATAACTTATGGAATAATATTGAAATCTTTGGGCAATTACTTTATCTTTTAACTTTATTAAGCGGTACGATTGCAAGTGTCTTACCTAACGGGGCAAGAAGCTTTATCAGAGTATCCAACTGAGGACTGGTATATCCTTTCTCCATTCTTGCAATTACCGGCTGTTTAACCCCACTGAGTTCTTCAAGTTTCTTCTGACTGATGCCCAGTTCATTCCTTGCTTTAATCAGTTCCCCTATCAACGCAACCCTTATGTCGCTTTCGGTAATCTGCTCTTCTGAATACAATTCTTTGCGAACGTTATCCCAACTATCTCCAATAGAACTATTAGTCGTCTTTTTCACTATCCTCTTTCTCATCATTCCTGCTCCTTTCCATCAAATCTGCATATTCACGTCGAGCCTTTAATATTTCTTTTTTAGGTGTCTTTTGTGTCATTTTTATAAAATGGTGAAGCAAAACAAATCCATCACCTTTCCAAGCTACAAACAATATACGGTTTCTTAAGGGTCTTAATTCCCATATTTCATTCTCAACATGTTTGATATATGGCAAACCTGCACGTGTTCCAAACCTTCTTAATATTTCAATATAATCATTCATTTTCTCGAAATTCAAACTATTGTGTTTGTCTTTTTTCTTTGACAATTTCTTTAAATAATCTAAAACAGGTTGTCTCCCATTTCTATCTTTGTAAAAATATACATTATACAAATATATCCCTCCTTTATAATAACTTAAAAGCTATTATTTATCAAGTACTTTTGAGTTATTGTTCTAAGACTATATTTCTTAACGAGTTTCAATGTGTTCACAGGTACATATCTTTACATCTGCCTAAACAAATAATACCAAAAACAACTTACCAAAAATGGTACCATATAAAAAAGAAGCCAAAGTATTCTTCAGCTTCTCAAAACATCAACATATATTATATATAATAAAACTGTGCATTCCATGTGTCTCGTCAGCGTTTGCCAGCATAGGTCAAAAAGTATTTTCAGTCATTTTCAGATACTTTTCTCATTTTTTCTTTAACACCGCCAATGCTGCATAATGTAAAACATCAAACTGTTCCGGAGCGATTCTGTTAAGCAGTTCCCTGTGCTCTCTATCCCACTTGACCAATTCTTCCTCTGACAATGATGCACCTACACCCCTGCAGGCTCTCATTCTCCCATGCCAGGATTCCTTGGTAAATGGTACCATCAGATCATATTCCTCATGGTCTTCCAACTCGAAATATTCATAAGCAACATCCGGAATCCAGATTGGATGCCTTGTTTCTCCGGCACCTGACCATTTCGGACTGTATTTAAGCACAAGCTCTTCGCTTGCACCGGCAATCCTATCTTCATACGGCAACCATGCCATATAAAGGATGAGCAGCTTTCCACCTGGTTTCAGAAGCTCAGCCAGTTTGGGCATTACCTTTTCGTGATCAAAGTACCAGAAGCACTGGCAGGCTGTGATCACATCAAAGCTCTCCCTTGTAAAATCCAGTTGCTCTGTCGGAACAGCCAGAAAATCTATCCTCATATTTGAAGCAGCAGCCAATATCTTCGCCTGCTCTATCTGTTCATGAGATATGTCCGTTCCAGTCCACTTTGCACCGTACTTGTACATATTTCTCGGAAGCACACCGGTGCCGGTTCCTATATCAAGAACTTTCTGTCCTTTTATGCAGAGACCTCTATCCACTATCTTTTTATAGAATTCTTCCGGATAGATATCTCTGTACCTTGCATATTCCCTCGAAGTCTTTCCCCAGTCAAAAGCTTTTCCGGAATCTATTCGATCATCTCTTATTTCCATATGTCTATACCTTCCTATTCCACTTGTTATTGACGTTGAGCGCTAATAAAGTCATATCCCAACCACTGTATAAAAGCCGTCTTATCGCTGCTGTTATATCCGCATTTCTCATAAAACCGAAGAGTCTCCGAGTTCTTTGAACCGGTCAGGAGCATCATCTTGTAACAGTTCTCTTTTTCTGCAATCTCTCTGGCATATTCCAGACACTCACCGGCATAGCCCTTTCCCCGATACTCCTTATGTGTTACCACATTCTCAATAAATGCATAAGGTCGAATATTCCTTGTCAGATTCGGTATAATCACGCAAACACATGACGAAACAATCTTTCCATCTACTTCACACACAATCAGATGATGATTCGGATCCTGTATTATCTGTATCCAGGTATCTCTCAAATGTTCGTCTTTTTCAGGGATACTGTCCTCATGCAGAAAAAGATACAGTTCAAGTATTGCATCCAGATCCCGTTTCTCCGCTTCTCTAATCATTGACTTTTCTCCCTTCAGCTCCTCAAATACTCGTACAAATCTTCCCGCACCGGTGTCTTCAAATGCAGCCTGAAATTCACAATTGGCAATTCCTCACCTCTGTCATTATATATTGTGGTCTGCCTCCAATCCGTAGGAACCACCTCTCCCATATAATAGAAATCCGTGCCCTCTCCATCACTCTTCTTGATAAAGAGAAAAATCTTGTCCCCATTGTCTCTTGAAGCAATGATCTGCTGTGCCTCCTTGCTGTCGAGAGATACCTTGCTCCTGGTCATCCAGCTAAATGTCTGATTATCCACAAACTGATCCTCATACTTGGTAGAGCTTGCAATATCCTCCTGCTTCTCATAGGTAACAAAGATCGGACAGGTGCCGTATTTGTAGCGGTATCCGTACATGGTTGAACTGTCATCCTTCGCCCAGTTGAGAATCCGACACACATCCTTTCTTGAATATTTCTGATATAGCACCAGATTATTCTCATCAATGTCAGAGTACATATCCCTGTAACGCATCAGCCCGAACTCGATAAGCTCCTTCAGTTGTTGTTTAAATGTGAGCTCCCCGATAATATTATAGTAATCCACCGCCCGATTAATAAATCCATCCTCAAAGGTATTCCATTTAATAAGCTCTAAGTCATTGAATCTCTTCTTGTCCGATGGTGCATTTAGCCAATCCATGGAAAGCACCTTGTACGCCCCAATCTTAATCTTGATCACAATAATAATCTCGAGAAACCTTTTGATCAAAAATAGTTTCCTCAATAATCTTTACGCACTCGTAAGGATTCTTTTTTATTTCATTACCCCAAAACCGGATTACCGTCCATCCCAAGAAAAGCAATTTTTTATTGATTTCATCATCACGTTCTCTATTTCGAGATATTTTACTGATCCAATAATCGCCATTCTTTCCTCGCTGCAACTGCGGTCTTAACACTTCCCAATCTTTTCCGTGAAAGAACTCTCCATCACAAAAAATTGCAATTCTATACTTAGTCATAGCGATATCTGGCTTACCAGGCAATTCCTTGTAATTTTTACGATAACGATATCCCTTGGACCATAATGCGCTTCTGAGTACCATCTCAATAGACGTATCTTTACTATGGATGTTCTGCATAGCCTTTCGTCTCTGCTCTTTAGTGAGTTTGTCCATGACTTCCTCCATTAACTCTTTACTGTTTCTATCCTTCGAAGAAAATCCATCATATCTTTTTCAATATTCCTCCAATCATCGTTGAGATTGATCGTTTTTACAATGATTGGTGATCCTTGAATCGGAAAAACCTTTCCCTTATTCAAATCATTGTTCACCATCGGGTAAAGCAATGCTCCAACCTTCTTTCCAGCAAAATCGCTATCGAGAATATACCCTCGCAATTGATTTAGATGTCCCGTTCTAATATTCTCCTCTACTTTACTCATATAGGCGTTTACAAACGTATTTTTATAATACTTAGCATCAAAGATCATTTGTAGATTAGTTTTTTTATTTTCAATCACAATATCCGTACGTCTATCACCCGGATCAATGTCCACATCAAATTCACCGCCCCAAATATCGTCCGCATCTTCTTCAATCTGCCAATTAATTTTGGGAGCATGCACCTTATATATCGATCGATTCAAATGCACATCATAGAAATTCAAAATAAATAGTTCAAAGACTTTATGCATTTGTTTTTCACGTAAAAAGTCCTTGAATGTATTATACCCTGCTTCTTCATTTACAACAGTTTCATCATAAATCATAATTGCAATATTAATCAGCAGCTTGTATATCACATTATTTCTATTAAAAATTATTTTTTGCCGATTCTCTTTAGTCGGCGGCTTGCTTTCTATTCCAGCAAAGAAAACCGTCTGTTTTTTCAATTCCTTTTTAGTGATTGTACTCACATTAGTATTCCGCATTAAAGAATCAATTGTATATTTAAGAATCTGGTTGAAAATGTCATTTGTTGAATATTCATCACAAATACAAACCAATCTCTTTTTTAACATTGTCATACTTTCAATACTGTGCTGAACAGATATTTTACCACGTAATGTTGACAATTCTTCCGTTTGCTCTATATAAGATCTATGAAAACCAGATCTTATCAGCCTTCCAATGCCGTATGCAAAAACTCTAGCAAGAAGATCATACGCATTATCATACTCATCATTCCCAACTTTTACATCATCCATTATAGTCAACACATTCCAAGCATAACAAAGCATATAAAAAAGATTCTTTATTGGAATTGGATTCTTCTTTTTATTCATCCTCATTCCTCAATATTCATCTTTATTTTTTTCTTTAAATCTTTGAGACAGTCATCTGCCTTATGTTTGTCATCCCACCAGTACTCATCCAGCAGCGGAGAAATTTCATAATCTATTATAGTATTATACCATTCTGCATCCGTTTGTCCTTCAACTGGCGGAACGCAAAAGTAACTATGTCCAATGCAAAAACCTCTTCCAAGTCCAGAAGTCTTTTCGTCTGCAATCTTAGCATTCAACTCACATAACCTAGAAATTACTTCATCTGCCACTTCAGCAGCCTTCAAATACTTCAATAAATGTTTTTTAAATTTTGGTTTTGGAAATGCAGGCTCTATTTCATAGAAACAGAATCGTCTTCTAAGAGCATAGTCCATCATTGCCAAACTTCTGTCGGCAGTATTCATCATACCTATAATATAAATATTCTTAGGCACTCCAAATAGTTCATCTCTATATGCAAGACGTACTTTGTCTTCTCGCTTATCCGCTTCAATGATCACCATCAACTCGCCAAATATTTTACTCAAGTTCCCTCTATTAATCTCATCAATAATGAAAAAATACTTACTATTAGGATCAGTATCCCTTTCAGCCTTTTTGCAGAAATTATAGAACACTCCCGTTTTCAATTCGAAGCCATCGTCAACAGGCTTGTACCCCATAATAAAGTCTTCATAACTATAACTCTGATGGAACTGAATAGACTCAATATGTGAATTGTCCTTCTTCCCCATAATTGAATAAGCAAACTTCTTTGCAAGGAATGTTTTACCTACACCCGGTGCTCCTTGAAGTATAAGATTCTTCTTATAAAGCAAAAGCTCAAGAAGCTTATCATACTCTGCAGCTTCAATAAAAACGTCATCCAAAAAATCCGCTTTACAGTATGAATCTATCTTTTCTGACTTCACATTATCTTTATGCATATCTTCAAGAAATTTTTCATACCAACCCAAGGCGGGACCCAGATATCTGCTATATTTTAAATTTATTTTTTTATAATCATCATTAGCTCGAATAATACCCTTTATGTCGCAAAAAACATCAATTTCTGTGACATCAAACAGATTTTCCACATCAGGATATTCTATGATTTCCATCTCATTGCAAACAGCTTTAAGAGATCGGCATGTATTACTTATCATACCTGAAGAACAGCAACCACCAGCTGCACTTGTTTGAGTAGAAAGCCATAATCTAAAATTTTTTTCAACCTCACCTAAAAGACTATCTTCTCCTGTTCCACTCGTTTCTTTCTTGACTTCTGTTATTATATTCTTATCTTTATCAATATTATAAATCTTCAGATTCAACAGCCTATCCCTATATTTATGCAAAAACGCAGGACTTATACTAGTCCCTTTAGATCCATTAATTTGTTCAGAGGTCAGAACTCCCCATCTTTCTAAAATAAGTATAGGTTTAGGATCAGAAAATTTCTTTGCAACATCAGGAAGCTCTATTTTCTTATCATTACTTCTAATTAATCGTATTTCTTGGATTGTTTCAGTATAATGTCGCCCCTCATATTCCATTTTATATACAAGATAGGCGAACTCAGTATTAGTAAGATACCCCAATTCCATCATAGCTCTTAAGAACAATGCTGGAGGCTCAATATCTGAATCACAGGACCTGCAAGCATAATTGTTTCTGCCAAAAGATATTTCTTCCAACGACTTCATTATGTCCTCATGAACAGCAACTATATTATTTGAATTATAATGCTCCAAAAACAACCGACCTCTTTGCGTTATACGTCTTGGAGACTGTGGCTTCTTAATATCTTCCCATTCCAAAAATCCATAGTAAGCGCCTATCTCCGTCTTCTTTGTATAAGCAGAGGAATCTGTATCATCGCCAATAACACCTATACGCTTTTTATATGTCTGTATATAATTAGCATTAGTTACCCAGTCATTGGCATCATAGTAAATTTGCATTGCCCCCATTACCTCTTCCAAAGAAGCACTATTTTTAGGAATAACCATCTTACCCATAACGACCTCCAGTCTATAATTGATTTAATAGTTCAATCATTATTTTTTTTACTAATATTGGCGGAATACCTTCTCCTATAACATGTCTAATCAAACTTTCATTAGCCCAATCAGGAATCGGCCAATCAGTTGGCAAGGATGACACTATTAATAACTCATATATTGAAAACACACGAGGATCAGAATATAGAATTTCACCTGTAGCGCTTTTATATGGATATCCAGGATGTACACAACATAATGAACTTATCACCCCGTTATTTTGCGTAATTGTTCTACAAGGTTTCTCCCAAGCATGTCTTCTATATTGATTTTCATGTGCCGATATTCTTGTGCCATCTGGCTTCTGAGGATAATAAACCTCATTATATATTGCTGAAGTACCCGATGGTGTATGCATCATCCATTCTACATGCCTTTTACTATGCGTAGGAGGATAATGCCATTTGGATACTTTTAAAGCTTCTGCCTTTTTTGATTCATAATCAGGAAACAATTTTATGGTTTCTTCATACCCTTCTCGAAGCAAGGGATCTATAGATGGTATATCTTTTAATGCATCCGCCAAAGTAACTTGACTTTTTTCTACAGTCGGAAAATTCCACAATATACCAGTATCTCTTCTTGAAAACAAAAAAATACATCTCGGTCTCATTTGCGGAACACCATAATCCATAGCCTTTACCCGCTGATCTTCATTAACATAATAATCCTCGCTAAGTTCCCCAGCCAAATATTCAGGAATAAGCATACTATTCCCATCAACATATATACATGTCTTCAATGCCTGCGGAACATTCTCTATTAGGATAAACTTTGGTTGCACCGCTTTTATTACATCCACAGCATAATACACCAATTGATTTCTCACATCGCAAGGATCCATCGATCCGAGTTTACTCATACCTTGACATGGCGGTGTTGCCATTACAAAGTCCACATCCTTTTCTATGGCTTTAGATATTATTTCTCCTCTTAAAACATCATCCGTAATATCTCCGCATACAACCTCAGTATCAGGATATACATCGGCATAGAATTTTGCTCGTTCAGGCACTATTTCATTAGCTAGCACAATATCAACACCAATATCTTTGAAGTAGGCTTCCGCAACGCCTACATTTGAAAACAACGAGAGTCCGACAAGTTTACTCATTCTCCATCTCCAATAATACTTCCATAATTTTTTTGACAAGCAAAGGTGGTATTCCTTCGCCTATAACACATCTTATGAAATGATCACTTACCCCTTTGGGTATATTCCAATCTTTCGGCAGTGATGTCATTATCATAAGTTCATATATTGACATGACACGTGCGTCAGAGTATATATCAACCCCTTCAGAATCAGTACCTATCAACCTACCCGGATGAACATTTCCTTGCGAACTGATTTCTCTGCTATACATCGTCACAGTAGTTCCTGGTCGATTCCAATACTGCCTTTTATATGTATTTCTAAAACCGGTAACAAGTTCTCCATTTTTCTTTCTAGGCTGGTACTTTTCAATATTGTCAAATGCCGTTTGTCCAGTAGGGGTATGCATCATGCTTACAACCTGGCGATATATATGTTTGGGTGGATAGTGCCATGGGGACACCTCTAAACCAGCTTTTCTCTTCTTTTCATATTCAGGAAACAATTCAATCATTTTTTCGTACGGAACATCATATATTTCTGGGTCTAAGGATGGAAGGTTGCCGAGAGCCTCTTCCATCGTCACAATGCCGGTTTTGGCAGGAAATTTCCACATTCTCCCCATATCTCTACGCACTAACAACATTATGGCTCTTTCACGATATTGAGGAACTCCATAATCGGCAGCCTCAATAATATTATTATCATTAAAAATGTACTCTGATTCCAATTCAGTTTTAACATATTCTGGGATAAACATTATCTTATTTTTATATTTTATTTTTGTAGTCAGCTGCTGTGGTACATTTTCAAGGAAAACATATTTGGGTTTTATTCGCTTTACCAAGTCTATAGCATGACGGATAAGAGTATTTCTCGCATCCCACTTGTCCTTCTTTCCCGCTGTACTCATACCCTGACAAGGCGGCGTTGCAAGAATCAACTCAACACCTTTCACTTTAGCAACACTCACAATTTCATTTTTTATTTGCTCATCAGCTATATCCCCTTCGATCATATTAACGTTAGGATATATATACCGGTAAAAAGCCGTTCTTTTAGGATCTATTTCATTAGCAGCAACCACATCAATTCCTATCTCATCAAGATAAGCCTCCGCAATGCCAACATTAGCAAATAACGAAATAGCTTTTATTCTATGATTAATAATCATGCCTTATTATACACCTTCAATTCCTTTATATTGAAAATACAGTTTTACTGCTCGTCTAACTTGTGATTTTACGGATACAGTCAACTTTAAAAACTCTGTTTTTTGAGATAACTTGTACAAATAAATCGGATCATCAGAGATTTCCAAAATTCCATCAGCTCGTTTCAGCCTTGAGACAATATTGCTCTTTGTAGAATTTGTATAAGTTGTGTTTTCATCTATCCATTCTCTAAAATCATTATATTTTTGCATTTTCATTACCTCATATTGGCACAAGAAACCTTGACAAACTTATAAATCATACTATAACACATCATTAATTAAGCGTCAATTTTTTGACGCTTTTTGTATTATAAGCTTTTCCTCACAAAAGCCTCTTCAGCAGTCTTTTTCTTAGCCCTATCTTTATTCCCTAAAATAACCACAAGTCCATTATCACGTTTTATTTTGAAAAAACTATCGATTTTAAGCCTGATTCAAAAAGCGATAATCCGTTAATCATCTGCAATCACATTGTTATTTAGTTCTTGCAGATCTCTCCCACCCTGAAATCACCATATTATCTTTTTTAAATAATCCTGTCCCCTAAGATAAAAATATCTGTCTATAACACATATCCATCTTCCAACTAAAAAGAAAAGGACCTGCTGTTTTGTGACATGAATAATCATCAAAAACAATAAGTCATTTTTCCCGTGTTACTATTGCACTTATTAAAAGAGCAAATCCCAACAAGAGACCCTGCGGCCTCTCTGACCCATAAGCATTCTCCACTAATTCCATTGTATCAAAAGACGTCTGTCATCATTTCTCCTCTGGCAAGCAAAAAACTCTATCTAAGGTATTCCTTCAGGCAGTTTCGCTCTTAATCTATATAAACTTTTTATTCTTAACTATAGTTAAATTCACTCTACGATTGCTCGTCATAATCCAAATTTAACATTCGATAGTACTGCTAACTTATCAATCAATATCAAATCAACAAATATTTTATAGTACGTTGTCAAAACTTAGCTTCAAGCCCCTTTACCTCCAATTTTCTACCACTTATAACTAAGAAACAATTTCGTCCATTTTAAAAACTAGCATCACAAACAATTTTTCAATTCATGAATAATTATCATATACATTGTTTATTCAATAATCATAGAGAACTCATTATTCAGACTTTTTATGCTCACTATATCACCTATACAATCATTTAATTTCTTTTTACTGATAATTATTTTATGTATTGTAATATTATCCTCATTCTTTAATTCACAGCCGTACACACGATAACCCCAAAACTCTAAAACTATATTTACACTAAAATTATCATGTCTAACACACAAAAAACCAAATACAAAAAAGAAAATCAGAAAAAGAATAACGTCATCCCATCTTGTAAAATCAAAGGTAAATAACGGCAATATATATGAAAGTAAATATTCTGTTGTGATTGTCTTTTTCTCCTTTATGCTGTTAATAGTATAAGTAGTTCCCCCTGAAGTCCGCCCAAACAACTCGCACCTCAATATTATTAAACTTATCAACATAAAGATAATAATACATACAATACTTATCTTCTCTGTCCATATGAACTCTTTATTTTTCAATATACTGTGTATATCTATAAACAATATAGATAACCACAATGGTGCAAAGGAAATATAATAAAGACTCAAAGAGAATAACCAAAACATAACACTACTCCTCTCTAATAATTACTGCCATTTCTTTGAACCTGCTACTTCCATAGGGTTATCATCAAACGGATCAACCATTCCTCGATCACACAACACTTTGACCAATTTATCAGCCGAACCTTCTTTTGACATGTCAAACTTATCACCATCCAAAGGTATTCCAAACTTTTTTGCAATCTTTTTTCTGTCACTCGGCTTCTTCAATTTTTTCAAATGTCCGTCATTAAATGCCACAAACTTTCTGGGATTATGACCCGAACCTGCTAAATCACCGAACGATTTAAAATCATTAACAATATCATATTTATCTATTTCATTAAGTTTTTCATTACATACATTTTTATATGCTCTTTCCATATTAAACAGTTTTTCTCCTGCTAATGTCATCATATAAACCGTGTTATCGTAAATTACTATATCTATGGTTGTCCTCAACGAAATGACCTTATCAGTAATTTCTGTAAATGTACCATTTGCCATCCAAAATTTATGTTTCAGTGTTGATACAGGATTTTGCATCGAAATTAATTTTACTGCATGCTCTTCACCTCCAACAGTTATTACACCTTTTAACAAATATGCCTGCGAACGCATCTCTAACGGATTAGTCTCATGATCAGGATCTGATATTGCCTCAAACAATGTTCTTAATTCTTCCTCAATCATTTGATTATTTTTTTCTAATTTATATATCGTTCTATCCAGTGCCGAACCATCATAATCACGAATTTCAAGAAAAGACTTTAGCCTTCCATCCTTTTCTTTACAATAAAAATCAGCTATCTCACACACAAAATCATATAATCTTTCAGGTGGATTAAGTTCTATTTCCCTTGCAAAATAACTTGTACCATTACGTTTTGAATTATTTATTTTTAGAATCTGTAATGACCATGCATTACATGTATGTAGTCCTTCAAAAATATGTTCAATTAAATTTATAGACATTATTTGTTCATCCTTTGCATGTTTTGTTAATTAAAATTTATTTGTTTAAATATTATCATATTATATCTAATAGCGCAATATATGGGAAACTACACACATAAATATTATAAAAATAAACAAAAATGAACACTTAAACATATAAATCTTTTTGATTACTTAAAAAGGCCTTGCTCACGCAAGACCTTCTGACATATTACGGCAAATAAACCATTACACCACCCCATGATTTCTCATATGATTAAACAAGACAGCACAACATTGATTATAAGCAAATGATCTATATTGCGGATCAACCTGATCAATACTTTTCAACAGCTCATCTACTTTATGTGCGCAATCAAACGATTTTCTGACTTGGTCATTATGATATTGCTGCTGTTGATATAATCTATACTGTTGTTGTATGTTATTTTGATTAAAAATACCATAAATTTGATTTTCATACGGCATAACATTCACCTCCGTTTCCCATAATATAATTTACCCTATCGCCTTACTCAACGCCTCAAATTTACTCCTGACCTTAATTTCTTTCTCGTCCACCAGCCTCTGCATCCATTGCCTATCCTCTTCACTATAAGGACTTTTCCAGAATCGTCTGATAAACTTTGCAATCTGGCTTTTGAAAGACCAATTAAGATCAGATGCATCATTTATTGCGTCAAATCCCTTAACAGTTTCCACTTCATCTACCACACCTGTCAGATACCTAAGTATTAAAACATCTGCAAACGTAAATGGCATAATGTCATCCTCATATTGTAAGAGTGACATATATGGTCCACCTTGTTTTATATCATCCGTGACCAGAGAATATGCTCCTATAGTCTGGGCTAACGATATAGCATATACTTCACCCAAATCACCGGGATTATATAATAATCTGTTCTCATTCACGTGATTCTGAAATATTTTGAACACACATTGTTGTTTCAAATAATCATCTGTATATATGGCAATCTTTCCATCATCTATATCGGCATCTATTATATCCAATACATCCTTACCATGATGCTCTAGCTCCACATCACGAATCTGCTGATATATGAATACTCCATCCTCAAAGAAATCAAATAGTATATCCTGTAATCCGGCACGGTAGAAATGAATAATTGCATTTGTATCCAACGAAGCTCTCAATCTGTCAAGCCCCCAATCAAATCCGCCAATTCATCTTCATTTTCTTCTGCATGAACAACAAGCTTATCTTTTATATCATCAACAGATAAATGATAGTAGTGCAATGTTTTCTCTAGTGTTTCCATCGGTATTGCATTATTATTATAATTGAATATTACATACTGCATATACTCTGAAGGGATCTGTACAATATTTGATGAGACATTCAAATGATAATTACCACCAACACTGCGGAGCAGATTACCAACCCGCATCTCATTACGCTCATTATCCAAACGAAGTCTTTGCTCTGTACTGATTTTTCCTAGATTCTCCAGCCTGTTAATTGCCATATCAAAACTAACGTTAAACTCTGACATAAGCTTAGCTATGTCCAGAGCGGATAAATCATTATCTTCAACATCTTCCATCTCAAGATCAAGGAATTTTGTAACCTCATCATCAGGCATTAAAAGACAAGCCGCAAAATAGTTTGCCTCCTGTTCCATCTCATCTACATCTCTACCTGATATCGTATTATCATTATCCACAAATGAAGCTGCACTCTCCATATGTAATATGGCATGTCCAATCTCATGTGCCAATGTGAAAATCTCTCTCGACAGACGAATGCTGGTATTCGTATAGATTACAATATCACTGTCTCTGCGCATGACAAATCCCAGATCAGCATTCTCTCCCAAAGGATATCTTAATAACTTATATCCCCATCGCTCGCATTCCCTGAACAGATCAATTATCCCATAACGGCCTATTCTGCAATTCTCACGAAATGAAGCTGCTTTTATTCTAATGTCCTTCTTTCTTGTATTCTGCATAACAGACCACCTCTACTTTTCATTTCTTTCCTGTAGTTTTGTGTATAAGTGCTTATTGGCATAGAAGAGATCTAACATGTCAAATATTTCCTTAGATGACGTATGTTCTTCACCTGCTCTGTAAGCGACCGCAGGTTTCTCATCCAAAACTCTTGTTATATCTCCTACTGTCACATTTAAAACGGATGCAATTTTCGAAAGTATCTCAAGTGTAATATTATTATCTCCGTTCTCAATACGCGCATATCTCTGTCTGCTGACGCCAATCTTATCAGCAATCTGCTCCTGAGTAAGTTCATTGGCAACCCGTAATGCTTTGATACGACTTCCTAATAATTCATTCATGAGAATACCTCCTTTTACTATGAAAGTTAACGAATCAAGCTCGAAGAGTGCTGATGAGTTTTACTTTCATGTATACATGATGCACTAAGGTTCAGTTGTGCTGTTTTGTTATATATCAAATATTATCACAAATCCAATTGATGTCAATACTATTTGTTATGTTGCTGTAACATTTGTGTATTTCAATGTTATTTTCATATTACCTTCCAGTACTTTATAGAATATTATTTATTATTTGCCATATTTTTAGTAACTTAAAAAGGCCTTGCACCCGCAAGACCTTTCAACATTTTCTTTCAGCAAATCCACCTATCCGGCTTGTGGTAAATGTCAAACCCTTATAAAGCTAATAAGGCACTGCTTATCCGGACGAGCACCTTACTTCATCGCTTGGCAGACACTCAAGTTGCCTGTCATTAACAATTCTATTAAAACTAAAAACTATCATCCCACTTTTGAATATGCCGCATCTTCATAAAAATCCGGTTGATCAGATACAAATCCAATAATATCCGACGTTGTTGCACTAGGATTGTCTATTATATATTTTTTCATGATATCAAGATGATTACTCTTCTTTGCATAATGTAGCATAGCTACAACGAAATCATAGTATGAATCAGATACATCATTTAACATTCTGGTTAACTCCTGCATCGAAAAACACCTCCTTTATTCATCTACGCACTTTCGCATATAAATGTTATAATTATCAAATCCATGGTTTTCAAAATAATACATATATGCTTTTTCGCCATAATATGATAGATGCACGCACTTCTCTTTACCTTCAAACTTCGAATAATTTGTGTTTATTTCATTATATATCTTAGCATATTCTCCGGTGTCCAAAATGAAAGTCGGATATTTAAATGGATTACCATTGGCATCAAGCGGATATTTAGAGTAAACCAAACATTATACCTCTTTAATCTAAAGTGTTTTATAAAATCGCTTATGTTTATTGTTTCTGAATAATTATTATACTATTATTATAATCCAATAGTCAATTCATTATCTTCATTTGGTATATAGTTGTTATCATCAACCCTTAAACACAGCAAAACATCAAATTAAGGTGTACTTTCTTCCATATATAACATTTCACATTTTTCCAGTAGATTTTTTCTATAATTCGTGTATAATATTATTAGATGAACAACACAGGCTCACTTGCTGAGGGAATCATGTCGGCTGATCCGGGCACTCCCCTGTATAAAAAATAATCGTGAACGACTGCCGATAGCAAAACTCCTGGGAAACCTGGAGTTTTGTTCGTTATATAGGAGAATACATGAATATTACAGACATAAGACAATGCGCAGAATAAAGTTGCCTATCACCTCTACTCGTTCTCAATCAATATATGAACAAGATTCTTATAATCAAGATACTGAATTCCATATCTTCCTTCGCTTATCTTATCCGCTAATTTACTGTGATAATAGATATCCATAGCAGCTTCCAATGTAATTCCCTTAACCTCAGCAAGATAAGATATGATATCCTCCTCCAGACCTTCCTGATATACCCTTTCCAACTCAACCTCATTTACCATAACTCATACCTCATAACTCAAACTATATTTCAAGACATCATCAATTGCTTTTTGTGAGATAAAAGCAATCTGATCATATGTTTCGTACACCTTTATCTCCTGCAATGCACGAACCTTGTCCCATATACCTCTACGATACATATCTACCACCCGATATACCTTATCATTTGCAACTTTACCCATTATAATATCATATTCCATATAATCCGCACCGCCATCACGACAATCGCACACAAAATCAATCCATGCACTCAAATCTCCTGTAAATTCCTTTACAGCAAATCCTTTCAATTCATCCCTCATTTCATATTCGGTTACTATAGCTGTAGATGTCCCTGACAAATCTGCTTTTCTTTTTGCCCAGCGTTCTGCCTGCACTTTTACTGATGTAACATAAAATCCTTTTCCGAAATCAAGATTACGGTACGAATGTTCAACATCAGGATTTTTAATTTCTACTGTAGATCCATGATATACTATCATATCTTCACCCCTCGTTTTGTGACATATTCCCTAATATCTTCCTCCAAATATTCCGTTCCAAGTGTATGCAGAACATCGTAATGGTTAATAAAATAATCATCAATACATCTTGTCTGTTTCAAAACTTCATACACCTTGCTGGGAAGCATTCCCCATGCTCTTGATAATTCATGAATCATATATATTGTAAATGAAAATATTTCATCAGTCATTTATTTCCTCCAATACTGCAAGATTACATATATCATTTGTATTATACCCTTTTATTCTTTATATCACAATAACGATATCATATATCAATTATATATTAAAACAACGTCATCTGCTCCCCCACCTCAAACTGTGAAGCAATGATGGTCTCCGGTTCCGTTCCACGGTAATGCTCCATCCTCAAGAACTGTTGTCCGCTCTTAAGACTTGCGGCCACACGGTTAAGAATGTATATATTGTCGAATCTACCATATATAGAATCACCACCAAGCCCTGATAGACATATGAGCTGGGTATTATTCTTCTTCGCCATCTCCATAAGCGGCTTTAACAGATGCTCAGAATATGTGACACCAAATGGATTATCCATTATCATAACCTTGCTCTCATTTCTTTCTGCAAAAAGGTCTGTGTCGTCCTTTCTGATATATGTAAGAAGACTTGAGAGTATAACAAATGATGACAAAAATCCTTCGCCGCCGGAATTAGCCGCCACATCAGACCAGGCGATCGGATACTCCCTCTGCTCCTCAATTTTATAAAGTCTGATCGAAACATTACTAAGTCCCACAATTATGTCATAAAGATTCTTGGTATTAAGCTGGGTTCCAAAATATTCGGCAGCATTTTCACCCTTCTTATATAGCTCCACACCTTTAAGAGTAATTCCATCCACAAATTCCCTCATCCGTATATTATATAGCTCTTCATTCTCCTGCCAGTCAGGAGTCTTGATATCTAACATCTTTATGGAACGTTCTCTCACCGTTATTGTAGAATTATCATCTATCTTGGACACATCTCTGTGGACAGCCTTGACATAGTCCATAAGCTCACCTGTAAGGTTATTGCGCTCCTTTTCAACAAGAGCAAGATCAACCTCTATCTTCTTCATCTGATTGTCAAATACACTTATGGTAAGCTCAATCTGTCTTAACACCTCCGAAGGAGTATCGATAAGTCTTAGCATGGAATCAAGATGTTTCTTATAGTATTCATCATGGAAGTCGGAAATATCAAGCACCTCCCTGATGCGTTTTTCCAGAATACTTCTTGCTTTCTCTATCTTGCCGCTCATTTCGTTATAGTCTCTCAGTAGTTCACCCTTCATCCTGTCAAGTTCCGTTTTGTTCTTTGTAGTCACATCAAACTCTAATTTCGGAGTTTCCTCTGTAATTCTGAAATCACTGTACTCCGCAAGTCCTGAAAGAAGTGCCGACAACTCCTGTGATTTTGATGACAAAGCATTCCTTTCTTTTTCCTCTTCCCCAAGATTATAATTAAGACCGCTTATCTCAGCATCATAATTACGAGGTATAATAAGTTCACTTTTAACAGGTTCATCCCTGTCGCATTCCCTCTTCATCTCAGACATCTTATTCTCTATGCTCTGAGCCTTAAGTGACACATTCTTATCCGCCTCATTCTGCTTCTTTTCCAACTCCTTCCTTTTACCGGAAAGTTCTTTCTTCTCTGCCGAAAGTCTGCTGTCCTCATCTTCATCATATACGCATTTTTTCACATCTTCATCAATATCATCGGAAGATCTTCCGCTATCCTTAGAAAGCTTCTTTCTCTCTTTCTTATAATCGTTCTCGGCACTTCTTAGACGCTCCACCTGCTTCTCATAATCATGCTCAAGTCTCTTAAGATCATTATCAAACTCTTCTGTGATAGCTTTATACTCTGACTCATACACATCCTTTCTCTTTCGGTGGTCATCTGTTATTTCTATCCGCTCCCCCGATTCACTATATCGTCTGTATGTGGAAAGTTCTTCCTCTCTGTTCTTTTTATCCTGTGTAAGACTAAGCTTCTTTGCCTGCTTTCTGCCAAACTCTTCCTGATGCTTGTCCAACATATCCTTAAGTTCTATGTTATAAGTCTCAAGATTTTCTATATCCGTTTCAACATGTTTTTTGTTTCTGACATTTTCAAGATATTTCTCATAGGCTTCCTCAAGACTTTTAAGTCTCTCATATCTGTCTGACTCAAGCTTCAGATCATTCTCATTATCTTGAATAATCCCACTAAGCTCCTCTATCAGATTCGCGCATTCCTTTTTCTCATTCTCAAGGAAAGCCATTTCTTTTGCAAGCCGTTCCTCCTCTTCCTCACAAAGCTTTATAACATTTTTCTTTTCTTCATAAAGTTTATCAGTCACGTCTTGATTATTAAGAACACCAAGCTTGTCATTGTATTCTCGCTTCTCATCCTCTCTTCTGGCAATCTTATCCTCTAAGTCCTTAATTACTCCAAGTCTTTCATCCAGCAGTTTCTGCATTTTGGTCTCATCAAGAAGATTCTCATTGAACCGGACATAGAACCTGATTTTTCCAAGTTCAAGTGTGCCATCGCTTATCTCAAAATTACCCTCTTCAAGCTCCTTTCTTAACATTATAGGAACAGGAAGGGAGCTGTATATGTCAGCACTCATCTTTTTAAGACTTGCATACTCATTATCCGTCATAATAAGAGCGTAGGGAATAAATGGATTCCTTCTCACCAATTCTATATTTTCTTCAGTGCTCTTACCATTTTTTCTAAGCCAGTTAAGACCATGAATCTGTGCAATACCCATTGAGTCCATGGCAGTTCTTACATTGTCCGGAAGCTCATATATCCGCCCCTGTGATATAGCCTCATATTCTATCTTTTCCTTTGCTGCCTGAGTCTTTAATCCTGTAAGCGATATGTCAAGCTCTTCAATCTTCTCACCAAGCCTGTTTCTGATAAGCTCGGCATCGAA
Organism: Lachnospiraceae bacterium; assembly: GCA_017469275.1. GTDB lineage: Bacteria > Bacillota > Clostridia > Lachnospirales > Lachnospiraceae > CAG-590. The sequence goes on along the minus strand of JAFUGT010000017.1, from coordinate 10,111 downwards.
TAATTTATCCTCTGTAAGCTCAATATATTTGAGCATGTTACGCCTTACATCAAGTTCTTTATCATAATGTGCAATATCTTCACATGCCCGTCTCTTAACCTCTTCATTTTTCACCTTATTGATAGAAGCCGTATTCCTGTCGCTTTCATATTTCCTTAATGCATTTTCCTGCTCATGACGTTTCTCTTTATTGCCCTTTACTTCCTTTTCCAAGGCAAGCTTACTCTTAATGCATCTGTCCTTCTCGACTTCAAAGAATCCATCATCATATCTACCAAGAATATTTCTGCTAAGATCCTTCTTAAAATCTCTGTTATATGAACTCTCCTTATCCGCGTACGTTTCTATCAGCGCTTCTAGCTTTCCCTTCTCTGAAGATAATTCAGTAATACTTTTATCATTATCTGATATCTTACCCTTAACTTCTTCAATGCCCCGCAATATATCACCAATAGCCTTCTCTGCCTCAGCAATTCCGTCATCTGTCTTATCAATCTCTTCTTCTATAAGTGCAAATAACAGTGAGCCAAGTTCCTCTCGTCTTTCCCTAGTATCTTCGTTTCTGGCACTTAACGCCTTAAGTCTTGCCTCAATATCGTTATATTCCTTTTTCTCCCTGTTTCTGACATCGTAATATCTTCTGCACGACAAAATGCCTATAAGTAACTCCGTCTTATCTATCCGTTTATCCAACTCAACAAGCTGCCCGCCAAGACTCTCATATTCATTCTCATACTTCTTCTTTTCATCCTCAAGCATCATAATCTCATAAGATATCTTTTCATGCTTGATATCCGTTATTTTCTTTCTGAGATTTACTATATCCTCAAGCTTTTTCGAAAGCATATCAGCCGTATCGTCATGAAATCCGACTATAGCTGATCTAAATGACGCAATTACCCCCTCCTGTCTTCTCTTATCCCTCTCTCTTTCAAGAAATTCATTTGCATACGTCCTAACTGATTTTACTCCTGTCACCTCATCATCATATATGACCTGTTCCTTGAATTTCTCTATAGTATCACGACGCTTTATATTATGCTCATTCTCATAATACTGCCTTACGTAATGACCAACATTTCTCTCAAAATCACGGATCATTCCTCCGTCCTTATCTATCTTCTTTTCTATGGATTCAAGGAACCATTTCTCCATAAGACTTCTCTCATCCTTACAGTCAGAAAATAGCTCGGCAAGACCACCCTCTTTCATGTTGATCTTCCTGATGATATCCTCCCACTCCTTATAGTCAACACGGTATTCTGATAGCTTATCAAAATACTGCCTCTGTTGTCCGGAATTATTCATATCGTAATGAAAGAACTTAGCCTCCCTGTCCTTCTTGAAACCGTCGAACATCTGTCGACAAGCCACATAGCCCTTAAGATTCATCTCCTTCTTAGTCTTCTCCACAACCGGCAGATTATGAATGTCCCACATACATGCATTACTGTATTCACTGACTATTCCTGTTATCTCAAGTGCATCCCCGCTCTCATCAACGTCATTCTGACTTCTTCTTATCATAAGTCCGTTCATCATTTTTCCTGTGCCGCCGTCAAGACTCCATTCAATGAGAATAAATGAAGGCTTATTGGTGGTAAAGTAATTCTCAAATATTCTGTCGGCAGTGTTTCTATAACGCTTGTGTACAAATGGAGCTGTCATCATTTGCACAAGAACAGTCTTTCCTCCTCCGTTTGCCAGCGCAACAAGGGTGCTGTCACCATTAAAATGCATAGTCTCATCATTTATCCTTATTGAGTTGTTGTTATAATTGATATTAATAAGCCTTACTGCATTAATTGTCGCCACTTTCTCTCACCCCCAGCACTGATAGTACTCTGTCAAAATTATTCTCATTAAGTATGTTCCAATCCATGAAATTATCCATCTTCTTAGTGGTAAGTACCATCTCATCGACCACAACATATTCTATAAGTCCCTGATCTTCAAGGAAAGAAAGAATACTGTGTATGAAGCCCTCCTTGGTGGTCTTGGTCTTCCTTCCCGTATCATCTGATTTCAGCGCTTCATAGGCCTCTAACATATCGGTAAATGCTATGCCGACACTGTCCTGCTCATCCTCATCAAAGCGGTCTGCTCCTTCTCTTAAACGCTCCGATACACTGTTAAGCAGTTCTCCCACACGAATATAATCTCTCGTCTTCGCACTGCTTCCCTGTCCGTCATAGAACTCAATCATTAATGTGAGAATAACGAACTGGGCAAGATAATAATCCTTGTCTGTAGCATCAGATTTTAACAGCTGCCTCTTCAACTGACTTTTCGAAAACCCAAGATAGTTATTACCTTCATCCGGAATAAGATAGATTGTGTTACCATATCTCTCAATCTTGCACTCTGCCGCCTCGCCCTGAGATTTCACCAACATCTGAACATCCTCTTTTTCAAAATATGCTCTGTATAATCCTGATTCCCTATCTTCACTTAGCTCATGATGCTTAAGAAGATAATAGAATATCTCCTGACTCTGTTTTATCTCGTTATATTCAAATGCCATCTTCATCCACCTTTCATTCACTTTTCTGCTTACAAAACAACGAGTGTTTTATCCTGTATTTAACAATTAAAAAACTTCTGTCTTAACATCAGAGCACCTGATTTCCCTAAGCCTTCCCTGCTCATCATAAATGTTGCCAAATGATACCTTTGAATCTCCCTGTTTTGATATGACAATATGCGTCACTCTTTCGTCAGGATCAAGTCTCTCCATAATATCAAGCATCATACGGTTTACCTCAAACACCTCTCCATCATCCTCAAAACTTTCCTGCCGTTCTTTCTTAAGCTCATCAAGGTCTAAAATTCTTCCTTTAATAAGCTCCACCATTATTTCCTTGAATATATCTATGGTTGGAATCAATACATCTATTTTTGCAGGTTGTTTCTCTGCTTCCCATTCTTCTGTATTATGTTTTAATGCTTCTTCGGCAATCTCCTTTTCAATCTCCGAAAGCATAACACTTCCTCGTTCAACAGCCCGACTAAGTATAAATGTCAGACAGCCCTCATATTTCTTACGCCTTTCCCTAAGTCGTGCCTGCTTTTCGCGCTCCCACAATTCTTCATCAAACTCTATATCTTCAGTACTGTCTTCTTCCTTTTTCTTTCTTGAAGTACGCTGTAATCCCGCTGCGCTTGCAGGATTATACACCTCATCCAAATCTCTGTTGAACAACGGCGCAAGAAGTGCCGACATATTACCTAATGCATTCGGATCATCAAGTATCTTATCATACACCTCATTTCTTAAAGAGAACCTCTTAACCATAGACACCACAGATAAACTGTCCATTTCCTTTGCATACAGATCCTTGAGGTTAAAATGACTTGTCAATATCTTCTGGTGCTCATCTATCGTCCTTCCAAGATATCCGCTTATCACCTTCAAGTTGGCAAGTTTTTCTTCATCCTCAGCACTTAATTTCTTTACATTAAAATGAATTTCCAAAAGCTCAGCCTTTCTCTGTTCCACAAGATCCCTGTAATTCTCAAATTTCTGTTTCGTATCATACACCATATCCATGTTTTCATTGGTAATCTCTTCATATTGGGTAATCGAAAAATTAAGAGCATTGCGTCTTATACTGACCATCGCAGCATCAATCTTTCTAAGCTGTATCCTTATCTGATTGAATAGCTCCCTTATATCCTGTGCCGCTTTATCATAGCTTTGTTTCTCAAGATGGAGTCTGAATATCATCTCCTGAATGGTAAACCTAAGATTCGCCTCCACTTCAAGAGTTGACAACAACAGATTATACCCCTCCTCTGTCAATGTATAAGATGTTCTTCTAACATCACCGTCGATATATACTACTTTGTTCATCAGGTAACGAATATTAATAATATGATACGCTTTCTGTTCGTAGTCATACCCATCAAAACTCATTATCTTACCATCATTTGACAAAACCGAGTTAACTATAAAATCAGCCATTTCTCTGCACTCATCAAATGACAAGGGCTTTTCATAATCTGAGCTGTTAATCTCATCAATATATACCGCCACATCATCCAGAGTACAAACATCATCTTTGAGAGACTTTTCCATGATAAACAGAAGAACTGAAAATACAATATTAATACGCTCGTCATTTTTTGTGACGTAATATTTATTCCAACTCGTCTTATCTACAATATTCTGAATCAATGTGGCATATAACCCCACATTCTTCATTCTCTTAGGAAAATCCTTTAAAAAATCGTATCTCATATGTAACGATATTCTCCTTTGTCTTTCATATTTGAGTTTAGGCAATTACGAAACTCATCATTACTCTTTCTTTTTGTGCATATCATACAGTTCCATTGCAGACATAATCCGTAACACTCAATATCTCCTGTGGAATATACCTGCCTCTTTCTAATATCGTCTTAAGCTTTTCTCTTCTTACCTCAGTAAGAACGCCAATGAATTCGGTTATATCTATAACATTTTGATTCTTCATAACCGGAAGCTTTTCTATATCACATACTTTATCAATCATCCTGTTATATATCTCAATACATGGTTTTATAATTCTTTCTGTAGGATTATTATCAGCGAAATCCTTTTCAGGCATCAATACAGACTTCTCTTTCACTTTCTTTACAAGACTCTCATATATACCTATCCCTTCGTAATCCAGATCTCCTACATAGAATAAATGATTCCGGTAGTCTTGCATATACGGCTCTGCTGATATTGCAAAATCTTCAAATGCCCTGACAACTCTCTTGCCCCCGCCATACACTAAAGTTCCAAACAATATGCCACATATATTATTATTGCCTTCTAACATTAATCTACGAATACTATAAAAAGGATCCAGATTTTCCAAGATAAGAATACTTTGAGGAACATCTTTATTGCATGAATAATATGCCAGAGGTTCTGCTGTACGATAAGTATTGAGATAATCCTTTTTTATTCCACAATGTTTAAGAATATCTACGGCTGATATGCCATCATAAGTCTTTCCGGACAAGAATTTTTCCTTTCCCCAGATTGCAAAGCTTCTCTCATTTTCAGATATCTTAATACTCAAATCTTCTTTGTTTCCATTAAGATAATCACTTAATTCCAAAACATATTCTCTTTCCTTTTCATAAACTTTGATATGTTTCAGATAATAATCAATATCAATCATAGATGATACAAAATTTCTAAGTTCATCAATCAATTCAGTATATTCTTTTTCTTCCTCAAGAAGCCAATATCTTGTATAAAGGGCAGGATGCTTACCATTTTTTGCCGAACTGATTATTGGTTTAATTCTACCCTTATCAATTAACGAAAAAATATATTCTGCTTCCTTAGAATAGCTATCAAATCTCTTCCCTGATATAACCTGTTCATATGATAATTTTTTCATATTCTGCTCCTTGATCTCAAACCACTAGAAACGTTAGTTTCATATTATTTTATACTCTCAAAAAATCGGCAAGTCTCATCATTACATATCTTCGCTTCTTTCATCCTGATATCGCAATGAAAGACGTGCTTTAATGGTTCTTCTTTGCTTCCGTACAGCCTGCTCACATAGGGCACTCCAAGCTCTTTGAATTTCATTTCAAGCAAAGGCGCCTGATTCATTAGAAAATCTCCGTAACAGGTCATTAAAAATGTCGGTGGAAAATCTTTGTTAATGTACTTAGTGACATTTAACATATCCAACTCTTCCGGTGTCCCTTTGTCTTGCATTAATTCCTTCATAAACCCCTTCATTTCCCTCATGTTTTCCTTAATATCATAGGCTCCGCAATTAAGGCCAACCGCCCTGGGTACAAATTTCTTCACTGCAATATCACTATTACATTTCGCATTATTACCTGCATCATCACTATTATTTCTTTCATTAATAACTTTAATATCCGGCACATTAAACTTATACTTTGCGGCATATTCTTCATTCGTACACATAAGGCAAAAAAGTCCTAAAATATTAGCCCCTGCGGAATCCCCCACCGCATATATTCTATCGGTATCAAAACCATATTCATCAGCATTACTAAGCACCCAATGGAATACCTTATTGGTATCCTCAAGCTGTGTCGGGAACTTAAAAACCGGCGCAAGTCTGTAGGAGAAATTCACCACAGCGTATCCCCTTCGACATAGATCCATACAATAATATTGATACACCTCTTTGTCACCATATACCCAGCCGCCACCGTGAACGCTTACTATTACAGGCAGCTTCATGTTCCCTGCATTAGCCGGCCTGTAAACATCAAGAAATTGCCACCTGCTTATCCATTGCTCCTCCTGCCGTTCATGCAAATCTATTCTTTTCCCACCTGCATTTATACCTTCATCCACATAACAGATATTATCAAACCTTATCACTTCTGAAGGAGTAGTAAGTCCTCTGTCCCTTTCATCATCACTTGCCTTAAATTCTCTTCTCACCACATCACTAAATGACATATTATCCTCTCCTTCGACAAAGCATTATTCCACGTTGCCTGTCTGCCCCATGTTATTAGGGTTATTACTATCTGAAAAATTACGATAGCTATAAAAACTGATTCTATATATAAAAATCATCCGCTGTCCGACGATAGCTCCACATAGCCTACGCATAAGAAAAAAGAGTCGCGGACAATGCGGCTTAAGCCGCACTCGCTCTGAACGGATGATTCATCTTGATTTTATCACACATTTACACATAACACCATATCTCAATTAACAATAATACACAAATATATTTATTACATTTTTTAATTATTTTATGTTACATTATGGTCTATCTGTGGTACAATTAATGGATAGTGTGATTTGCTATAAAAATATGATTGGGGATAATATTAATAGCATTTTAAACGTAAAAGGAGTACTGTCAGATGAGTAACTATGGCAATGGTTTGGTATTTACTAACGAAAACTGTGTCGGGTGTAATAAATGCATCAACGCCTGTAGCTGTATGGGTGCCTGTGTATCCGATAGCCCCGATGAGAATGGAGTATCACGTATTCAGGTAGACGGTGACCGCTGTATATCTTGTGGCGCATGTTTTGACGCATGTATGCACAACGCAAGAGAGTATCGCGATGACACTCTTCGATTTTTTGATGACCTTAAGAAAGGCGAATCTATTTCTGTGATAATAGCGCCTGCTTTCAAGGCTAATTATCCAAATGAATATGAGAAAGTATTAGGCGGACTAAAAAAACTTGGAGTCAAAAGATTTATCAGTGTTTCCTTTGGTGCGGACATTACGACCTGGGGCTATATTAACTATATTCAAAAATACAATTATACAGGCGGAATATCCCAGCCATGTCCGGCAGTAGTGGGATATATTGAAAGATATATGCCTGAAATCTTACCGAAATTATTTCCCGTACAAAGCCCGATGATGTGTACCGCAATATACGCTAAAAAGGTTATGGGAATAAAGGATAAACTGGCATTTATCAGTCCTTGTATTGCCAAAAAGCTAGAGATAGATGACCCTAACAATAAGGGATATATCAATTATAATGTGACCTTCGATCATCTCATGAAGTATGCTAAAGCGCACAATGTCAGTGGCTCTCCATGTTCAGACGAAATCGAATACGGATTAGGTTCCATTTACCCTACTCCGGGTGGTCTTAAGGAAAATGTATACTGGCTTTTAGGCGAGAGTGTATTTATACGTCAGATCGAGGGCGATAAACGTATGTATCAGTTTCTCAATAGTAACAAAGACAGAATAATCAAGAGCAAAACCCCATACCTTTTTATAGACGCACTTAATTGCGAAAATGGATGTATATGCGGAACCGGAACTGACCCTGCGATAGCTGAGACGGATGACGCCTTATACAATCTTCTTGTAATCAGGGAATCAGTAAAGAAAGAAGGCAAAAAGGGTGCCTGGGCAAAGAAGCTTTCTCCGGAGCAGAGGCTTAGCGCACTCAACAAACAATTTGCCAACCTTAATCTTAATGACTACATAAGACATTACACAGATCGTTCAAAGAGCTGTCCGATCAAAACACCATCTCAGAGCGATCTCAATAGAATTTTTAGTGAGATGAACAAGAACACTTTAGAATCTCAGCGCATCAATTGTTCCTGCTGTGGTTATGATACCTGTACCGATATGGCAACAGCCATCTTCAATGGATTTAATCACAAGGAGAATTGTGTCCACTATCTTAAAGGACTTGTAGAGATTGAACGAGAGAACGCTCAATAACTGGTACTCGAAGAGCAGGCTAAGTTAGATGCCCGAAAGAACAGTCTTTTCTCGACTATCCAAAGTGTCAACAATCATTTTGAATCTCTTCGTCAATCCATTAATGAAATGGTCGATGGTAACACCAGTAACGCAGAAGAAAGTAACGGTATTTCCAATGATGTAGGTACTGTTGAGCAATTCTGCAGACAGCTTAACGATTCGATGGATGCCATTATGAAGACACTTGAAGAATTGGAAAGCAGCAATGAGAAGGTTGTCAACATCGCTTCCCAGACCAATCTTCTTGCTTTGAACGCAAGCATAGAGGCTGCGAGAGCGGGAGAAGCAGGACGAGGCTTTGCCGTTGTTGCCGATGAGATTAACCTCCTTGCTTCCGATTCCCGAGAGACAGCCTCAGGAACAGCACATAACAATGCTGCAATCAGAAGCGCAATAGAACAGATTGTAACAGAAACACAAAAGCTTCTCACAATCGTTAACGGAGTTAATGACAGAACTCAGAATCTGGCAAGTTCTACCGAGGAAATCTCCGCATCTGCAGATATTGTACTTAACACTGTAGAACGGGTTAAAGCGGAGCTTGATGAACTTGTAAAACAGACAGAGGATTAATTCTATTCATTAATTGACAGTTTATACAATAGTATCTCTGCTTATCGAATGTATTTTACAGAAACAATGGGCTCCTCATTTAATATAGGGAGCCCATTTCATATATTTAACTATATATAATTATTCCTGTTACCGCAAAATCCAAAGGCTTGATACACAAGCTATTACTACTATTCCTAAGATTATAATTCTATCAGCTCATATTCTTCTACGCCAACTCCTCTTGCCGCAGCAGCCTCGATAGTATGCTCACCATTTCTTGATGTAACTCTCTCCATAAAATGAGCAACTCCTTCATCGCCACTCTTTTTGACAAGATCAATACATGCCCTGTCAATAGCAACCGGATCGGTAGCAGCAAGTATTCCTATATCCTTAAGACATGGATCTTCAGCTACTGCGCAACAGTCACAATCTACAGACATATTGGCCATAACATTGATATATACAATATTGCCAGCAAAATGATCCGTTACGGCAGATGCAGCCTCAGCCATGGATTCAAGAAATGCATCCTGCTCCGGAAGATCTTCCCAAACAATTCCCTGCTCCTCTGCCTTGCGATATTTACCTGCTGAATGAATATTGACCTTACCTGCTGTTGAAGCACAACCAATGGAAAGCTGCTTAAGCGCTCCACCATATCCACCCATAGGATGTCCCTTGAAATGTGAAAGCACAAGCATAGAATCATAATTAAGAAAATTCTTACCCATTATATCGGAATTAAGATGCTTACCATTGCGAATGGGAATCTCGATATCCGGACCTGTCTTATCCATGAGGTCCACTTTAAAATATCTGTTCCATCCGTGAGCTTCGATAAGTTTAACATGTTTCTCTGTAGAATTTCTCTCTCCCTCGTAAGCTGTATTACACTCTACTATAGTACCGCCTACGTGTTCAACGATCGGTCTCCAAAATTCCGGTTTAAGATAATTCTGATTACCTTCTTCACCTGAATGAACCTTTATTGCGACATTTCCGGTTAGCTTCTTCCCAAGCTTATCATACACCTCTATGACTTTCTCCGGAGTCATTTTCCTTGTAAAGTAAACTTTTGATACTGATCCCATACATAATCTCCTTTTAATAACGTATAATATAGGCGTTTGCGAAACGCATCAATACAGTTGATTGACTTGTGCATATTGTACAGATTCCATAAACAGACCCTTTGCGACCGTCGGTACTTATGCACCGTATTTTGGTGCATTAGTACCGCTACGTGAGCAACGGAGTGAGAACGTGTCTGTGTTGGAACTGCATAATATGCACAAAAGAGAAGGAGTAAATAAGC